>NZ_JAUBTS010000083.1:0-24686 GCF_036705105.1 Microcoleus sp. B9-D4 | reverse complement strand
GATGGAATACTTTCCACAGGAAGTTTTACCGTGTCTGACTGAAACTTTTCAGAGGTAATCGAGTTGGTAGCAGCAAAACTGCTTATGGATGTAGATGACCACAGGAGACTTGCCACGAGTGCGATCTGGATTTTGCGGGATGTACTCATTTTTTGTTAAGAAAGATGTAACTAATGCCTGGACTCTAAGCGGTTTTATCTGACCGCTTATTTATTAGTTAGACGTTTTCCCACCCCAATTTGGGAATTTTTCGAGTTACGAGCAAATTTTCTCCCCCAAAATCCCCCCTCAACCCCTATAACCATTGCTCCTCTTACCTTTGAGCCGCTGTAATATCCTCTCAACTTCCCCACAGGCGGGATAAACAACGGCTGACTCAACGCACTTTCATCTCCAGACTAGAAGAGTAGTACAGATGTAGGAATGATGGGGTAAAGTTTCCAGACATAGTACGGTGACTTGATAGCTAATTTCTTCATCCTGGCTTTTTGGGGGAATTAGTGATTCCCAATTGCATTGGGGTTGAGACTTTTCTGGCAAAGGAATTACTAACTTTAAGGCGGGCGAGGAAGAATTTAGAGGAGTATCATCTTCACCGGCCAGATATTTGGTTAAATGCCTTCGCAGAATTCGGCAGGCTTTGCTCACGCATTTGCGGACGTTTTCTTCAGAGAAGAGAAATAGCTTGGCAATATCTTGATAAGATTTATTTTGGTAGTGGTATAAGACAAAAGTCTCGCGGAGTCTGGGAGGCAAGGAGTCAATTTTGTGGTAGATATATGCCTCCAATTCTAGGTTTATAAGATTAGGTTCAGTAAATCCTAAGTTAGAATAAAGTGCTGGATAATCTTCAAGTTTAATCTCGTCTATATTTTCAATTATTAATGTTTCTCGTTTCCGTTTTCGATGCAAATCTATGCAGAAGTTATAGATAATTTTAGTTAACCAAGCTTTAGGACATTTAATTTGACTTCCATAGTTTTGCCATTCTGTCCAGGCTTTAAGCATTGCCTGACTCAATACTTCTTCGGCATCGATTGGGTTTGAGTTCATCCACTTGAGACAGCAATGGGAAAGATAATCTTGGTGCACCTGCCATTCTTGCCAAAAAATTTTATTTTTATTTTCTGTTTCATCCCACAGAATTGATGTAGCCACTGATTGAGAAGATGACCTGATTTTTTGAGTTCTCTGGCTATTGCTTTCCATTTACATTTACAGCAGATTCCACATTTATGAAGTACACCCGCCTATCGTGAGCTTCCCCGTAGGGATACTCCAAGAGCCCAAGGAGTGTCAACTTAAGGTCAAACCCATAGTCCGGCGGGGGTTTCAACCCCCGCCTCAAAGCTAAAGTCCTCTAAAAGAGGACTGAAGAGAAGAATTTTCAACTCATTAGTCCTCTTTGAGAGGACTTTAGCTATTAGACAGGGGTTTCAACCCCTGGCGGACTCCGGGCCCACAGACGAACTTGGCGGGCTTTCAGGCTTAAGTTGACACCAATGGACACTGCCGTGTCCCTACAATTCACAAACCTCGAATACGCTGTATTTCAGCTTACACGGCTCCTCCTCTTCTTATCCCGAACTCCGGTTAATTAAGACTCAGCCATTTTTGAGCGTTAAGTCGCTGGACGACGCCAAACACCATGAGGTCTAGTGTTACCTTGCGCTCATCTATCAAAAAAGGCTCTAAAGTGCTGGTTTTGGTCTTATTTTCCGCGCAGGAAAATGCTCTTTGACTTTGAATATTTTCTTGAGGAAAATACAGGTTAAATTGGCGCTCTCCTTCTTGGAATTTACCAATTACCTGCCAGCAATCCCCGGCGGAACTCATGCCAAAAACGGGGAATTTTTGCTTGGTAAAACTCACCTCTAAATCCTTAACGCCCTGCTTAGTCAAAGCAGTTTGCAAAGCGGGCAAATAATCTTGTTGAATAAATTCCGCAAAGGGCTTGTCTTCAACAGCAGGTGCTTTTTCCTTTTTAGCTTTAGCTGGGGGCTTGTCGCCTTCGGCCTTGGCTGCGGGCTTTTTAGCAGTCGGCTCAGGCTTGTCAGTGCTGGGAAAGTCGCTTGTCTCGGCTGTATCGGAACTCGGAGCGTGCTCGATCGAAGCACTGGGAGTTTCCGATTCGCCAGCGGTAGGATTTTTCGGTTCTTTGGGCTTTTTAGCAGCCGGCTGAGGCTTGTCAGTGCTGGGAAAGTCGGTTGTCTCGGCTGTGTCGGAACTTGGGGCGTTCTCGATCGAAGCACTGGGAGTTTCCGATTCGCCAGCGGTAGGATTTTTCGGTTCTTCTGACATTAACGCTTCCTGTTAAAAGTGATTCGGTAAGGAGTTGGGAGTTGAGCAAGCGGGCGATCGACTTTCTTGATCGCACACATTTTATCGAAAACCAACCTGAGAGAATGGCTAGTCAAAAAAATTTGAACAGAAAACACTCTCACAGGGCGATCGCCCGCCAATATCACAACTCCTTTGGTTATTCTAAATCTCAGCGACAGCTCGTTCAATCAAACGGCGGGCGAGAGTTTGAACACCGGTGTGTTCGTAATAGTTGGTAGTCATGTCGAGGAATGCGCCCACGTAGTCTACCTTGTCAGCAGAAATATCTACAAAATTCTGCAAGTGGCCGAGTACGTTTTGGGGAGTCAAACCTCGATCGCTCACAAAAGAGCTCATCCAGCCAGAAACCGAGTTAAAGCTTTCGCCGATAAAGCCGAGTTGGCCTGCGGGAGAGCCGCCAGGAATCATGCCGCCGATCGACTTAAAGGCCGAATTATCTTGCAAATCGTTCGGGGAGAGCCTCTGAATCCAAGATTGAGTTGCCATGATAAAGTCTGGGCCCAGGGGAATCAAACCGTCAAAGCAAACCAAAGCAGCCATCCGCATCAGGGATTCGCCGCCGTAGTCGCCCAAGGAAGCGGCAAAATCGCCGATGCTGTCGCCGGGAAGACCGTTGATTTGGCAAAAAGCGAGCAATTCAGTGACTAACTTCAAAGAAAGGTCGATCGTTTGAGCTTTTTCCGGCTTGGGAGTGAGATTGCCGAGCATGGACAAAAACGGCACATTTTGGGAGACTTTGTTAGCGAGGGCGGCAGTGCCCAAAGCCTTGTCGGCACTGTCGATCGTTTGGTAGAGCCAGAGAGCGCGCTGGTAGCCCTCTGATTTATCGTTGTAGAGGTAGATGGCCCGCTCGCCAATTTGCTGGATCAAATCTTCGTCTGTTTCGCCAGTAACGGTGCGAATGGTATTTTCAAAGCCAACTAAATTGTTCCACTCACCGGGAACCACAAAGTCAAGCGCTCGGAGGGCTTTGACAGTCATGTTGTCTTGAGGCAGTGTATCGACTAATTCAAAGACTGTTTTGCTCACAAAAAACTCCTTATGCTGGAACGAAAATCAAAGGTATTACTTTTGGCAGATGGCAAGAACTTCACAGTCTTCTTATGGCAGACTTAGTTCTGATAGCGCCAGACTGGAGTCGGGCGCGGAGTGTGACAAGAGACATTGCTACTTGACGCGGGCGAGGCCGCCGAGGTTAAATTTTGACAGCCAAGCTTCGCGATCGCTAGCGGTAAAAGAGGGACTGCGCGATTGAACTTTCACCTGATAGCGATTTGCCACTAAAACAGCGGTAGCATCAGCACCCTGATTAACGGCGGGATAGCCACTGATTTGCTTGGTACTTTGCTTAAATTTTGCACCTGCGCTGGGGTTGCCGGCGATGTCGTTAATAGAGAGCACGGCGACATTTTTACCGCCTTTGTTCAATTTAGCTTGAGCAAAACCGGATTTTTCTTGAGCAAAAACGCGATCGAATCCACCGCCAGAAGCCGGGAAGTATTTATTTAACTTACCGCCTGCAACTGCCTTTTTGGGCAGGTTTTGATTACTAGCAGTTGATTTGTCAGCATTTGTCTGCTGTGCTTTACCAGGTTTTTGGGTGCTTTCCTCCTGGGCTTTGTCCCAGCGTGATGGGGCTTGGGTTTGGCCGCAGGCGGTCACCAGCAGCAGTACCGAGATCAGGAATGGAGCTAAGATGCGGCGTGCGGGGAAAAATTGCATCGCTGTCTCCTCATTAGTAGGTTTCCATAACAATTGTGGCTTAGAATTTGGCAATTTGTGTGCTCTGAGCGGATGATTTGTCTTCTTTGTAAAAAAATCCTCTGCCTGCAGGCGGAGGATTTTTTTGCAATTATGAGTTTTGAAGGAAGAAAACTGAAAGATTGCTCCACAGATAAATTCTGGGGATGGGGGAAAAGAAACTAAGTTTTCTGATAGCAAGCAATCTCAAAACAATTTGTGCTGATTTTCCCTAGATTTATCTAGAAATTTCACAGCAATTGTTGATCAATCGTCTTACTTCGGCTTTCCAACTTAGGTCTTACTTTAGGGGTAAGGATCAGGCGTCGCTTTCAATGTAGATAAACAACAAACCCATTACCACCACCGGCATCACCCAGGTAATTAGGGGAATCAAAATCCAAGGCAAGAAAGAGGCAGCGTAAGAACCTGTCATATCAAATTCTCCAAACTAAAGTTAGTGTGTTCCAACAGGGATATGTGGGAGTCGAGTCTAATTGTTGACTAAACCCCGGAAAATGGCATCAACGCCGTTAAAGTTTTCGAGTAAGAAGTAGGCAACAAAGACACCACCCATTCCACCAATGAAGAAACCACCGGTAAACTGGCTCCACCCTTCAGCATTTCTGAGGGCATCAGGGGTCATGGGATTAGCGCTAGGGTAGCTGGTGTTGTCTTGTTTGAAAGAGACTAAACCGTAAGCAGACATACCTAGTGTGCCAAGCAGAACTAAGACGAGGGCTGTATATAATCCTCCGAGATTAGCTGCTTCTGGATAATCCCGCAGGGGTCCGAAGACGATTTCGGGGCCGACGAGGAAATAACCGTGTGCCAAACCAATTTCTAGGCCTCGAATTAGGGGCGAGAGTCCTTTGCGGTAGACGGGCAAGTTCCCAATGAATGCTTTTGTGAAATCAGAAGCACTGATGGGAGTTGCGAGATGACCCGTGAAGGGGTCGCCGTTAAAGGGTTTAATCAGCTCTGCATCTCTGGGATCGGCCATATTCTCTTTTTCCTCGCTGTGCGTAAAAGTTGAGGCGTTCAAGTCATATTTTACGCAGGGACGTGTTTCCTATTTGCATAATTGGCAGCGAGCTTTAGAAAAGTTCACTATTCTTTAGTTTTTGGAAGAATTTTTCTTTTGCCTCTTATACCAGAAAGCGAGTCGATCGGGCGACACTCCCAGGAAATAAGCGATGATTACTATTTGATTGATGGCGGTGGTTTTGATGATCCCAAGCTGCTGCCAGCGGCGGGCGGATGTCAGCACAGGGTGGGGTACTATTTCGATGCGGCCTTGTTTTTTCAATCGGCGCACGAATTCAAAGTCTTCCATCAGGGGCAAGTCGGGAAAACCGCCAATTTTGTCAAAAGTAGCTGCGTTGAGGAAAATGGCTTGATCGCCGTAGGGCATTTGCAGAAAGTTCGATCGCCAGTTTACCCCTGTTTCTACCAGTCGGAGGCTGAGACTGGGGGCGTCAATCAGGAGTTGAAAGGCCCCCGCTACAGCAGACGGGTTAGCTAGTACCCGACGCGCGCAAGAGTCGTACCCGCGAGGCAACAGAGTGTCTGCGTGGAGAAAAAGCAATATCTCTCCTGTAGCTGCGGCGGCACCTGCATTCATTTGGGTGGCGCGGCCTGGGGCAGTGCAGATAACTCGCACGCCCAAAGATTTTGCTATATCTGTAGTACCATCGCTGCTGCAGCCGTCGGCGACAATTATTTCGACATTTGTGGCATTTGCGGCGGTGGAGATGACTGGGGCAATTGTAGATGCTTCGTTTAAGACTGGAATGATAATAGAAATTTTGAGATTGGGATTTTCTGGCGACATACAGAATTAAGCACCCCGTGACAGAGGGCGGGTTTTGTACAAAGTTTATCTGTTATGCGAACCCATTTTTTACGCCTGGATAGCCCCTACATAGGGACTTAACCAGGGAGAGCGATTTTGTACAAAGCTTATATGTTAGTTGCTCATTTCTTACGCCGCCGGGAGCGCGCCTACATTGGGCTTTCATCTGGCAGGGCGGATTTCCTACAAAGCTGAGCTGGTAGTTGCTAATTTATTTGCTAATTTTGGGTTTTTTCTCGCGCCTGGGACTATTGTCCCAAGCGCTGTCTAACTGCTACTGAGATTCAGCATTTGGTTAGACAAATACAATTACTATATTATGACGTTCTGGTTTCACAATCAAGTAGTTTTCTCTAATTATATATGACAATTTCTAATACTTAAAATAGATTAAATATATTTTATTTATTTCAACATATTAATATCTAAACCGAGGAGATCTTCGGGTCGATCGATATCTGCAAGAGTGGGAAGATAAGCAATATTGAGATCGAGATTTTGGGCGATCGCCCGCGTACAAGCAAATACTTCACTGGTTCCCCAGTGAATGCCACCGAATAATTCCGGTATCGATCGCCGCAGCCCGATCAGATAATAACCTCCGTCTTTTGCCGGGCCCAAAACTAAATCGTGCTGGCTCAATTCCTCAAAAGCTTGTGCCATGATTTCTGCTTTCAAACCTGGACAATCAGTGCCGATAATTGCTGTTTTCTCAACCCCTGAATTAAAAGAGTTTTGAAACGCTGCTGTCATTCTTGCGCCCAAATCGCCCTCTCTTTGATTTTGACAAATAATATCACTTCCCAGCCACTCTTGCATCAGTTGTTGGCTGCCGCCGGCTCGGTGAATTTCTACCGATAATCGGCGGGATTTTTGGAGAGAGAGAGCGCAGGCGATCGTTCGTTGGGCCATCAAGCGGTGAAGGTTGGCAGCACCTGCTTTTCCCAGCACCGGAATAAGTCGAGTTTTGGTTGTTCCCGGTTCGGGATAGCGGGTGAAAACAATCAGTTTTTCGGACATCATTTATCGTTGTTTATGAGTTTTAAAGGCAGAAACCGCAGACGCGCACACGAAGAGAAGAGAAAGAGTGGACAACTGATTCACAGATTGCCGATCGATGTTGGTGGGTTAGGCGATGGCTTAATTTAATCCTCGCGCCCAACCCAGCATACAAGGTATTTACTGAAAAATAGCCAGCGGTTAGCTCATTTCTAGCATTCGTTGGATGGGCTGCAAGGCTGCTAGTTGAATATTTAGGGGCATGGTAATTTCAGGGGTTTGATTTTTCATAGCTAGATACAATTTTTCCAAGGTATTTAATCTCATGTGCGGGCATTCGTTGCAAGCACAACTATTATTGTTGGGAGGAGCGGGAATAAAGCGTTTGTACGGAGCTTGCTTTTGCATTTGGTGAATGATTCCCGGTTCAGTCGCGACAATAAAAGCTTGGCTGGAACTAGCTTGAGAATATTTGAGCAAAGCGGTGGTGGAGCCGATGTAATTAGCGTGGCGCAGCACGGGAGGTTCGCATTCT
Organism: Microcoleus sp. B9-D4; assembly: GCF_036705105.1. Classification (NCBI taxonomy): domain Bacteria; kingdom Bacillati; phylum Cyanobacteriota; class Cyanophyceae; order Oscillatoriales; family Microcoleaceae; genus Microcoleus; species Microcoleus sp. B9-D4. Next base: position 17,214 of record NZ_JAUBTS010000083.1, on the reverse strand, counting down.
GGGTGGGCAATTATTTCGGCTTCGGGATTTTCGATTTTGAGTTGAACTATCTTTTTTTCTGAGAAGTTTTCGTGGACGATGCAGGCTCCTTGCCAGATTTCCATGTTTCTGCCGGTTTGTTCCATGACGTAGCGGCCGAGATTGCGATCGGGCCCAAAAATTATCGGCTGATTTTCGGGAATTTGGTTGACAATTTTAACCGCGTTAGAACTGGTGCAAATTATATCGCTCATTGCCTTAATGGCGGCGGTACAATTAATGTAGGAAATTACTAAATGTCCTGGTCGATCGGCTTTGAAAGCTGCAAAGGCTTCGGGAGGGCAACTGTCGGCGAGGGAACACCCAGCATTTAAGTCGGGCAACAATACTAATTTGTCGGGATTGAGAATTTTTGCGGTTTCGGCCATGAAATGAACTCCGGCAAAAACTATGACATCGGCGCTGGTGTTGGCGGCTTTGCGGGCAAGTTCTAGGGAGTCGCCAATGAAGTCTGCGATGTCTTGAATCTCGGAGTCTTGGTAATAGTGGGCGAGAATGACGGCGTTTAACTCTTGTTTGAGGGCGTTAATGGCTGCAAACAAGTCGTGGGGCAGTCGGGTTTGAGTAAAGTTCGGAGCAGGTGCGGTGGTAAACACAGTTAGAATATTCCGGGGAAGGTGGGGGGTTGACTCAAGTGTATTTTGAATTATAGTTGAATTCACCAAAAATGGTGGTAAGCGGCTGGTTGGGCTAGAGGTAGCAAATTTGCGATAGGTTAACCGACTGACTGGCAGTGGCAGGGAGATTTTTCCCTCCCAGAGTGGACTCAACTAAGTTTTTACCAGACGGGGTAATTTGAATGAAAGCTTTACCCCGCAAGACATTCACAGGTAAATGACAACCTTTACTCACGAGTATTTTGAGTAGCCTCTATTGACATAATTATTTTACATCGTTTAATGTAATCTACAGGTGATGTAAATATGTTGATTCCATACATCTATGTACTTTGAGGACAATCGCCAGTGGCAGGGAACTGCTGAGTTTCTGACAAAAGAACTACAACGACGGATTGAGCAGCTTGGGCTATCTGTGGAACCACCAGCCTTAAGAACTGTGCGATCGTGGAGATCCAAGCAACTCCTGTCACAGCCGAAAGGTCAAGAATTTCGGTTTCGGCAGATTTTAGAAGGACTGGGAACAGCACTTTTGCTCAAGAAAGGCTGGACACTGGCCGCGATCGCTCAAGTTTTACCCTCATTCCCGGACGCAACTTTGGAGCAACAAATTCTTGCCGAGGCTGATGGTCAAGACCCAAGCTGGTTGCCACAAATGCAAACAACGACATTGCCATTACCCACAGGACACGCCAGCACGATCGATCTGGCTGAAGATACTGTTATATTGCTGGCCCAGGGAATTCTGCGACAATACACAAGAATTCTCAATCGAGACATCGTTCGCCAAGACGATGATAGTATGCCATCGGAACTTTATCGGGCTATGTGCAAGTTGGGCAGGCTGTATATCGAATCCGGACAAAGCGATCGCGCGGCTTGCGTGCATACCGTTTTGGAACGTGCTAGATATCCCCTCGATAAGTGGGACTTAGATATTTTTTGTCACGCCGATTTTGACTCTGGTCAAGTAATTCTCATCGATCCAGACTTGCGAGTGCCAACCTCAGATTGTGCAGTAATTGCCAACAGTAAAGGTACTTTTGGCGAAGATAATATCATCGAACACCGCCTGTACCAACGGTTGCGCGAGGCAACTGAACGATTGGGGATTCGCCGCCAGCACAAAGCTTATACGGCTTTGCGATCGCTATTTGGCAGCCGATCGCTCATCGGAGAACACCAACTCTTAGAGTATTTACGTGACAACGATTTAACCCCTTTACAGGGAATGATTGTTGACACCTTTTTTGATAGCGTGCCGGATGTCTGGTTAATTGACGGACACGCTCATCGCTGCGCGTATTGCGGTACGCTGATGCGCCCCTATCCCAATAAAGAACTTTTTCCCGATGGGCGATGTCCGATTCGCCAATGCCTCGGTCACAACTCCTCAACAGCAAAAGTTTCGGAGAAATTAGACCCAAACCAAGACCGATTGCTGATTGCCCAACCGCAAATTTTAACCTATTGGACTGGGCCGGCGATCGACGAATTAGCAATTTTTAAGGCCGCCATAAAAAACGGACTAGATGCCGAACTTTACCCAGAATCAGACCTATGCGATGTAGCAATTAACGGTCGCAATATCGGCATTGATGCTAAGTCATACACCAGTCCTGTCTCCCTTGCTTTGCGCCTCAACCGCACTGGCATCGGAGGGCTGAAGCACTACCGCCGCCGCATCATTGCCGTCAGCGACCAATTAATTGAGGAGCGGCCAGATTACCTCTCTACTTTCCAGTCAGCGCTCGATAAAAAAGGCGATCCTGCTACTCTCGAAATTCTGTCTGTTTCACAAGTCATACAGTTGTTAAAGGCTATCAAATATGAGAATTAAACCGGATTTCTGGACGGGAATAGATCGCATTTGCTGGCTGTGTGTCTTGATGGCAGAATTTATTGAGACTAATTCCCTAGAATATGCCCCTTTAACGATATCGGGAATGGCGAGTATCATCAATGCACCCGCGTTGACAAAAGCCCGCCAAGCCATTTTCAATATGCGCCTGATGTCGCTGGCTTACGTGACAGAACAGTCAGTGAAACACGCCGTTGCTATTTATAACGATCGCCACTACCGCAACAAAACTCAAGGAACCTATAAAATTAACTTAGAAACACTTCACTTTGAACGCACAGACCCCCTAGAAGACCCTTTAATTGCCAAAGCGCGTCAAATTCTGGGCCAGCCTTTGGCACACCAATTTTACAGCGCCACCTTTGCCGATCCCCGCCAGCCAATGGCCGTGGCTTTAGGTGAAGAAACAACAGCCGCGAGAGTGCCAATTGGGCCGATCGCAGCCCCACTTGCGCCGCGCCGCACCCATTCCCTCGTTCGCTTGCCGAAAGCAAAAATCCGCATTCCCCTTTCGGAACTGTACGAGTTAGCAGTTGAGATGGATGAACGCGAAGCAAATCACCCTGAAAAAAGACGGGGTAGCTGGGTACAACGGTTTGAACATTTTGCACTTAAGGTGCCAGAAATTGGTAAGGGTTTGCGGGAAGAAACAGTCATCGAATTAGAAGGCATTAAGCACTTAATTGGACTGCCTGGATCGGGCAAAACAACTTTGCTCGTATTAATAGCTGTGTGGTTGGGAAAACGGGGTTATAAAGCGATGTTTGTGTTTCCCTCTATTGAAGTTGCCAGACAGTACATGGCAGAACTGGCATTTCATGAAATTAAAGTGGGAATGCTAGTCGGTCAAAGCGATGGAACTCGCCGCCGACACGCTAACAATATTGCCGAGGCGATCGCAGCATCAGGGGGAAATGGCGGCTTTGCCTATAGTTTGGAACAGGCAGAAGTTTTTGGCTTAAATTGCGTCTTACCTGCGTTTTCTACTGCTGATACTTCGATGTGGGGATTTGGTTATGCACCCTGCAAGGAAATTTTACAAAGCGGTGGCAAAAAAGGGCAGATGAAAAAGTATCTTTGTCCGGTTTGGACGATGTGCGGCCGCCACAAAGCACCCCGCGATTTGCTAGATGCCGATATTTGGGTCGGCCACGTTCTTTCAATGGATACTGAAGTTCCACCTCATGCTATTCGCGATCGCATTCGTTATTTTGAATTAATTGCCCGGACATTTGATGTCGTAGTTTTTGACGAAGCAGATATGGTGCAATCAAATCTGGATGCTTACGGTGCAGCAACTTTAAAACTTTCGGGGGCGAAAGAATCTATCCATTTAGCCATTCAAGAGCAAATTCACAATCCTTTTGCTCGCGGAGAAAACTATCGATTGTTCGACCGCAATGTAGAACTTTACAGCCGCAATTTATCGGAATTTGGCGATCGCAATACATCATTAATTACTGCCGTTCAAAATATGCCCTCATCGCGAGTGAGACCACGCTACGAGAATCAGTTATTAACCGTTCTGAGAATTGTCAGCGATTTGTTGGATGGCTATGAGAAAACTTCTAAACGCGATGTCCTTGACGAGGTAGAAGTCAAACAGGGATTTAGCAAAAGTCGAGCCTTAACTCAATTCTGGGAAACAGCAGCTTACCATGCTTTTTACGATCGCACGGGTATCGAAGCCCACGATCGCCTCAACCTGGATTTCTGCGCTCAAAGCCTGGGAATCAACCCCGACACCCTCAAACAGCAGTGGGAAACTCAGATTCTTTATTTTCGCCGTTATTTAGCGGAGAATCTGATCGAACGGCGCGACAAAATTGTCAAAGAAATTGCCGAATTGTTTTTGCCTTTGTGTTTTAAGGATGGCACTGCATCAGGCGAAGCTCAGGATACGATTACCTTACTTGTTTGCGTTACTTTCGTGATTTTAGGCTATCAGCGGATCGTACCGCAAACTAGAACAATGGTAGCAGAAGGACTGATTCGGGAACCGATTGTCGAATCAACGGCAACACCGGAACTGCGACAACTGATTCCTGAGAATATTTTAGGGTCTTTTTCTGGGGTAAAATACAGTTTCCAATCGGCACAAACTACTCGAAGTCAAGCCCAAAATGTGGAACTGTCTTATATTATTTTTGTGGGCGCGCCTCGGATGTTAATGCACCGTTTTCATCAGTTATTTGAGGCAGATGGCGAACGGTCGGGGCTGGCAGTTTTAATGACTTCAGCTACCTCATTTCTCGAAGCAAGTCCTGCTTATCACATTAACTCTGGGCCGGATTATCTGCTCAAACCGCGCCAAACAGAACGGGAGCCCAAAAAGAGCTTTTACCGCTTCAAATGGCTGCCCGATCGCGAATCGCGCGATGAACCTCTCCGATATAGCGGTGCAGGCGAACTGCGCGATCGCAATTTAGAAAAAATGGTAGACGCGCTGGTACGCGGAGGAAACCAGAAATCTGAAATTTACAAATCCATCCGCAACTTTGACCTGCAAAAGGGTATTTACCGCAAAGCGGCCTTAATTGTTAACAGCTACGAACAAGCTCGCACCATTAAGAAATTTATCAACGATTACCATCCAGAAATCGGCAAACGAACCAAAGCAGTTGTTAATCTCCTCAAACACGGAGAGCAACCAACTGATTTCGTTACCACTGCCCAGTGCGAGGCTTTAGGAGATGATGAAACTTGCGATATTATCATTTTTCCAATGTTGGCAATCGGTAGAGGTGTGAATATTGTTTTCACTAAAGGCATCAGGAAACTCGATGCAGCTATTGGTACAATTTATTTCCTCACCCGTCCCCATCCCACGACTGACGATACGCAACTGTTGTACAGCCTAGCCGGAAAAGCTACCCAAGAATTTGACAGTCGAGTTTTTACTGAAGCAGAACACTTGCCAGCAATTTCTAATGCTTGGAAAAAGTCGAGAAAACAACTCTGGAAAACGGCGAACCGGCTGTTGCGCGAACCTCTCATGGCTAGCCGTTTGGGTGAAGATTTATTTAAACCGTTTACGGCAAATCAGATGGTGGGAATTTTGCAAACTATCGGGCGCGGGATGCGAAATGGGTGTCCGGTACAAGTTTACTTTGTCGATGCAGCTTGGGCTATTAAATCCACTGAAGATAAACCAGACTCCGGGCGGGACAGTATGCTTGTTCAGATGCGAATTATTTTAGAAGAATGCCTCAAGCATCCCGATCCAGTGATTCGAGAAATTTATCAAGAACTTTACGGTGCATTTCTCGATCCCCTGCGGCGCATTGATGGCGTAGTTTACCCGCCAAGTTTACGGAATTCAGAAGGTTTGACAGAGGAAGAAGACGATTTTGATGATTTTTCACCTTTATTGGAGATGTAACCATGAACGACGGAATTTTTGACAAAATTGAATCTGATGATGACGGCGAAGCAAAGGAAACTACTATTATTGGAGATGCAACCATGAACGACGAAATTTTTGACGAAATCGAATCCGATGATGACGAAGAAACTGAAGCGACTGTGCTTTCAGACACCCTTTACATTCCTCTCGGCAAGCCCAAAAGTCTGAAAGAGATTCCCCTAGCTTTTACCGTGCCAGATAACATCGAGCCAGTAACAGTCAAAGGCTTGACGCTAGGTTGGACAAAAGCTGCTTTGCATGAGCTTTCGACCCTCCAAAAAGCTGCTTGCAAGGGCGATTCAGCTAGTAAAAATCTCCCTTATTCCTCGCTGCTAGGTTTGTTAGAAGTAGGACTGGACAGTGCAGCGCGGATTCAGTCAAATGTAGGTTTGAGTCTGTTTTCGTTGAATTCCAAAAGTGTAAAAGAGCCTGAACCATTTGCTTACTTAAATTCCGAAAGTACACAAGATATCCAGAAAGCGTTACGCCCCATTATCAACGAGTGGATAACAAATTTCCTAAAACCTTTTGCTGAAAAAGAAGATGGGCTATTGGAAGTTATCGACCGTTTGGAAGATTTGCACGATCGAAAGGAGTTGTTAACAATTACTCCGTCTGAGTCTCAAGTTTTACCTTGGAAATGGAATCAAAATACAGGAACTACAAAACACAGCAACAATTATGATTATCGCGTGTTAGTTGATTATGCAGCTCGTGCGATCGCGGGAAAAGAGATTTTTCAGGGGCTAGGAACAATGAAGCGGGTTATCTCTAGCGGCGGGCGTCTCACAACTGGAACGGCAGAATTGATTACCGATCCCATTACTGTATCCGAAAACGCAGGAAAATTCAGTCTGGTGGTACGTTTAGAAGTCGTAACCTATCCTTCTTTGCACCAACCTTTATTGAAGATAGATGTTTCCAAGCGCCGCTGGTTAAGTGAATTAAAACCTGCAAGTTATAACTCAGCAAATATTAGTGGTTTTGTCTTTTCTGTTGACTACAGCGATCGCGCATTTCGCTACACGGTGCTTTCCGATTCCGAAAAACCGGAGAAAAATCAACCGGACAAAAAGAAAAATTGGTTTTGGGCGATCGATAAAGACTTTGAAGCATTGCGTGGCAAGCTCAAACTCCCGATGAAAACGCCTGACGGTCAAAATATTGATGGTTCTCAAATTGTATTGGGTAAAGCTTCAACAGAACGCTGTCAAGTTGTGTTAACTTACCGCAACGGACTGCAAGAAGGAAAACACGGAATTGACGCAGGCGTACCGGAGATTGATAAGTTAGAAGCTTTTGAAAAGATTGCTGAAATTCTGAACCTGCTCGGCTTCAAACCTTTCGATAATTACTCGGAAGTAAAAATCAAAGGCACAAGTCACACAAAAGACGATACAGCCTCGCGCATGATTAATTTTCCTACTCTGTTAGGTGCTGCTTTAGAAATCCTTGAAAAAGGTGACTGTCCTGATTTTACTCCCAAATACTTGGAAAAATTTAAGGAAAGCTTGAAGGACGATCCATTAAACAGCTTGCTGGCTAAACATCTCGATATGAAGTTAGAGAAAATTTGGGGTGGTAGAAAAACCCTAAAATTTCACTCTAAGTGTCTCAACCAGACTGATGAACTTAAGGCGATGATTCAGGCAAACCAGGAAGCTATGCGCCGACTATATGCTAATGAAAAACTGTTACTTGTTATCTTTTACGAAGAACAATGTCAAACCGAATTGAAACTGCTGCAAGCGATAATTCGCCTTCTCTGGGGTGGCGCGATCGAACTCATGGCTAATCGTTTGCCAGCAAATACTCACGGGCCGAAAGAGTCATTGCCAGGTGCAAATTTGAAAGCAAAAGAGCGATCGCGTCACCGCATAGAAGCCTGGGAGTCTATCGTCCAACAACTTGCTTTACGCAAACAGCGAACTTTTTGCCTCGTAATGGCACGGGAATGGTATCCAGACAATAAACATGACGATTCGGTGAATAAACCCTCATCCCGTCAAGCACTGGCTACAATCGCCGGTTCTTGCGTGCAGTTTCTGCTACCGATTGAAAAAACTAAGGAGAAAGAACTTCTCCAACTTGGTGATTTTTCCCATCGAGTACAAGCTGCTCTAAAAGACTTACTTTCTGCTCATTCTGGCCGCATTGATGATGTCAAGGAAAAGGTTGACAAATGGCTCAAAGACACTCCTGTAGCAGCTAGACCAAAAGAAATTATCGGAATTACGATCGTTCGCAAACAGAAAGGTCGCGCTCGCGGTTTTATTGACAACACATTTTTGCCAGTTGCTATGCGCCTCAAGGTGGAAACAGGTGAATGCGAACTGTGCTGTGCCTATGAGAAGGGTAATAATTTACAAATCAGCCCTTGGAGCAAGTTTTCTGATGAGATCGCCTTTATTTCCCAAATCTCTCCCGTGAAACTGGCTGACAAACAAGAAGCGCGCCAGATTCGTTTCATGAAATTTGTCAAGCAGATTATTTCCAATTCTGTAGATGAAGGGAATCAACCATTAGTGATGATTGATTCTTCTAACTGCGCGCAACTTTGGCCTTGGCTCGCCGATGTTAGAATGAATGCAAATCAAATTAACCTCGGTCAGCAGTACGAGCAGATGCAAGATGAGTGGAAAGGTGCGCGGATAATTCGGATTCGTCAAGATATCGCCCCTGGAATTATCGATAAAAAAGTCCGACATTTAACAGAGACTTCTCTGGAAGATACCCGGACAAAAGAAGAACTGACTTCAACCTGGGAAATTCCCTCTGCATCGAGTGCAATGAAGTTATTTCGGCTTGTTACAAGCAATCAAAAGAGCGAAATCAGTGAAACAGGTTGTGTTGCTTACCTGTCTGTTGGGCGCAAAACACTTCATCAAGAATCACGCGGCCAAAGTTGCTATCACCCGACAGAAAGCCCTATTGCTGTAAAGAATATTGCTGAAGAAGTGGTGATTTTTGCATTTAGTTTCCTCGCGCAAAGCGGGTTATATCAAATGGCATCACTGCTTGTGCACTACTTTCTTGCAAAAGTTGCTGACGGTTTCAACAACAAAGTTTTAAATAAAGCTGGATTGGAAGTCCACAAAATTGAAACCCGTCCGCCTTTCACGGGACAATTCCCAACTCCAAATCCTCTGGAAATTGTTGTTACCTTGCGACAGGAAAAAGATGATTGCGATCGCCTTGCTGCACTGGTAGAATCCCTACGGTATAGTTTCGGCCACTACAGCGATTGGTCGAGCTTACCAGCTCCTCTGTTTTTTGAGCGAGTTGTGCGAGACTATATCAGCGAATTTGCAATTGAAGATGAGCAAATGGAGGCGGAACCAGAGTTAGAGGAATAATTCAGTCTAGGGTTGCTGTCCCTACTCGGTTGAGTGTTAGGGCGTTGCAGTCGGTAATTAACGGGCTTAACTTCAGGGCAATCGCCTCCAATGTCAATGGGGAGAGAGGATTTTTGCGCTTAGGAGTAAAAGATGAAGAAAGTGGAGCAAATCTCACATCTCAAATCTAAAATCCAAAATATGCTGCGGGAGAGTGCAAAAATTGGTCGCTGTTTCTTATGCTGAGTAAGAAGGGGCTAGGGATCGATCGCACATAACAAATGAAATGAATAAAGCTAAATCAATCAAAATTGCGGTGGTGGGGGACGTTCACGATCGCTGGGAACCTGAAGACGGCGAGGCGCTGAAGCATCTGGGCGTTGATTTGGTGCTGTTTGTGGGGGATTTTGGGAATGAGTCGGTGGAGGTGGTGCGGGCGATCGCCCAATTGGACATTCCGAAAGCAGCGGTTTTTGGGAACCACGACGCTTGGTACACGGCGACGGAGTGGGGCCGCAGTCAGTGCCCTTACGATCGCACTCAAGAAAATTGGGTAAAACAGCAGTTAGATTTAATGGGGGAAGCTCACGTCGGTTACGGGAAACGGGATTTTCCAGAATTGGGCGTAACTGTGGTAGGAAGCCGGCCGTTTACTTGGGGGGGATCGGAGTGGAAGTACGGGGATTTTTACTCGGAGTGGTTTGGGGTGGAGAGTTTTGAGGAGTCGGCGCGGCGCATTGCAGAAGCTGCGGCTGAGGCGGACTGCGAAAATGTGATTTTTTTGGGTCACACGGGCCCGACGGGGTTAGGAGAGGCTCCTGAAGACCCCTGCGGGCGAGATTGGAAGCCACTGGGAGGGGATTGGGGCGACCCGGATTTTGCCGAGGCGATCGATCAAACTCGTACCACAGGGAAGCACATACCTCTGGTAACTTTTGGTCATATGCACCACAAACTGCGGCACAAGAAGCACGAGTTGCGGAAGTCGCTGGAGGTGAGTGCGGAGGGTACGGTGTATTTGAATGCCGCCAGCGTACCGCGAATTGTGGAGAGAGAGTGCTCGAAATTGCGGAATTTCTCGATCGTCCTGCTGGAAAATGGAGCAGTGTCGGAAGTGTCTCTGGTATGGGTAGGCGAAGATTTCGGGGTAGAAAGAGAACAAATTCTTTATCGGCGCGCTGAATCTGCGGCTATTTGTAGTTAGAGACATTTGCTGGTATGATAAAATTTATGCGCCAGGAGAGGTGGCAGAGTGGTCGAATGCGCTCGGCTTGAAACCGAGTGTGGCAGTGATGTCACCGTGGGTTCAAATCCCACCCTCTCCGTTTAACAATTCTCTTGCCTGTTAAGGGTTTCAGGTTAATTGCATAACAAGAAAAACCGTTTTCCGCTCAACTTTCGCGCTAATGGTTTTCTAATATCTCCAAAACTGCCTCCATATCTGCCAAGTTTGCGCTGGACTTTTTGCGCCGCGCTTTCAACTGATTGAGCAAGTCGGCTGGCTCTGGAAAATCTGCGACGGTCGGAACCAAGTTTTTAATTTCCTCCCGATCGCGCAGCGCTTCCTTGAGCTCTTGCTCCAACATCTGCACCTTCAGTCCTAAGTCACCATTGCGCTCATGCAACTGGTTCAGTTCTTTATCCCATTCTGCAAGTTGCTTGTTGGCCGCTTTCAGTTCCTGCCTGAGTGATTCATCGTTGCCATCACTCAGGCACTCAATTTTCCCAAGCGTTCTTCAATCCCTGCTAATTTAGCCGCTAGCAAAGTGTCTAGCTTACTGTCTAGCAAGCTGTCTAGCACTGGCTCAATGTCCGAAATTTCGGACACTTGTGTTTGAGGTTGGGTTGTCGGCGCTGATACTGCCTGGTTGGCAGCTTGCTCTAAAGTTCGCACTACCCAAGCATTAACACTCAATCCCTCTGCTGCTGCTACTTCCTTAATGGTTTCGAGCAATTCCCGCTTGCCATCCAATCTCAAATTAAGCTGTACTCTGTCTGTCATGTCTAGTACCTGTCTAGTGATTGTCTAGTTAAATGCTAGTACCTGTCTAGTATTTGTCTAGTAGTTATCTAGTGGTTGTCTAGTTAAATGCTAGTATCTGTCTAGTATTTGTCTAGTCGTTGTCTAGTTAGTTAACACCGAGTTGTTCCAGACGTTCTTCAATGGCGGCTATTCGTTGAATTAATGGGGCAATGCGATCGGATATCAGCAGGTCTACACTTTTGGCGGCCACTGTAGACACGAGATTAGTGTCACTCTCTGTAGCCACCGCTGTAGACGTGCCTGAAACTTCCTTAAGAATGCGTTGTGCAGCCTGACTAACCGACTCACCGTCTAGCTTCTGAGCTTCTATCCAGTTCAGGAAGTGACCAGAAGCCCTAAACGATACGACTTGACTTTGACTCATTGTAGACACCTATATACAGTATTTGTCTACAGTAACTGATATCTGTCTACAGTGTCAACATATTGTAGACAAAACTTGTAGACACGAAAATCCCCCAATTAAGGGGGATGAGATTGAGCCGTTAGTCAGCGGCTTCCAAGTCCTTGGGGTCAAGCCATGTAGTAAAACTTCCGTCGGGCTTTACGCAAGTAATCTCGCCGTATTTACTAATTTCATCCACCAACTCTAGACCCGCTAATTGTTCAAGGAAGTCTCTCTAACATCTTGTTGAGTAACGCCGGAGCGATATTCTCACGTACCCACTCTGGGTCTTCCCACTGAGAAGGGTAATATTCACCCTTCTTACGCTTTACGGCTATTGCTTGCCGAACAAGCTCAAAGGCCGCTTCTGTCGCGACACAGAAGTCGTTTGACTCATTAAGTTTGTTTTTGTGTTTTTTGGTCATCGCTTGCTTCAATCAAGTCCTCTTAACAGTCTGCCTACAACTAGCGCAACTGATACCAACACCATGTGTCATATTTTCATCAACGTAGTGCTGGCGATGTCAAAAGTAGCAAAGTCCATATTCCGCACCCGTTTGTCGAAATCTACCGTCACATCATTGCCCCGAACCTTGATTACCGTACCTTTAACGCCTTCATAGAAAGAACCACCGTCATAGGCAACAACAACCCGATCGCCTTCCTTAAACACTTTGTGTTTATTGGGGGTAGGCACTGGTTTAGCGACTTCTGTAGTACAGCTCATCATTGAGGACTGAGAGGCTTTAGGAGAAGGCGTAAAAGTGTCCCCAATGTCCCCATTAGAGCTCAATTCTATATTTGGCATGGTTTTGGGATTGGGGACAGGGGTGTCCCCAATGTGTCCCCAATTGTCCCCATTAGATTGACTTGATGGGGACACTGTGTCACTTAATGGGGGTATTGGGGACATAGTGGGGACAGGGGTGTCCCCATCTGTAACGCTTGCGGTGTCTAGCTTGTAGCCCATTGGGGACATTGGGGACACATAAGTAAGAGAGAATAAAATACTTCGCCCTTTACTTGTAACCTCTCCATAATTCATGGCTACTAATTCCGCGAACCATTCTTGAATTTCTTGATTTGACTTTCGGTGCTTTCCGTTGAATGTCTTGCTTACTTCGCGAACTGATACCGCGCCACCATTGCGTTCTGCCAGCGAGATGATTTTTGCGAGATTACTTTCAAGTGCATCAGGACTGGAAACCTCAATATTTATGCTCAAAGCTTGCTGTGTCGTGTACTCAACCCACTTGATAGCAGCAGCAACTTGACAAGCAGGAATCTTGGAGGAAACCTCAATCCCCATGTGTGCAGCGTAAATACAGTGCAGGATGGTTGCGACGCGGCCAACTTTCTCAGCTGCCTTACCTAACATCGCCCGCATCCCTTGTTTGGGATGATTTAACCGGAGTCGCTGGCAGTGGTTGTAATAGTCCACAAACAACTTTCGGGCTTCCTCATCTAGCTCGAATTGCATCATCGGGATAGCATCCACCCTTTCGTAGAGCGCTTGCAGCATCGGGTTGATGTCAATCTTTGACACCCCTAAAGTTATCTGGGTTAAGGCTGGTGGCTGCTGCACAAAGTCAAATCGGGCAAAGGTTCCGTTATCGTCACTGCCATCTCCCAGAAAGGGTTCTAAGACCTTGGGCTGGATGTTTCCGTAAATAGAAAGAGAGACAGCACCGACGTTGACGGTAGTGCCGGCTGCACGTGCCACTACAGCACCGTTACCGCTCCAACACTCCAATAAGTCCTCTTTGTCACTTCCCTTACCACTGCGGTACTGGTTAGCTGATTTGAAAAATCCTGCAAGCTCATCGCAGAGCCACAGTATCCCTTGACTGGGATTCCGGCCTACCATCCCCGCTATCCCCTCCCATGTAGCTTTAGTGATGTAGGGGATTGTCTCTACAGGGGCATCAGGCGCGGGGCCCTTGTCCTTATCCTTGCTGTTTTTCCATTGTTCGAGCTCCTCTTTATAGGCTTTTTCTTGGGCATTGAACTTCTCCTGATTCTTTTGCCGCATTGCTGCTAGCGGGTCTGTAATCATGGCATTCAGTACCGGAGTCTTCATCTGGCTTGACTCAGCGATTAGAGCTCCGAAGTAGCCAAAAGTCCGACACCGATACCTGTTCCATTCCTCCACAAGCATTGTGCTGCTGCCATTTTTCAAGAATCTTGAGACACCAGAAATCAGTGCCAGTGCGTAGCATTCAGGCTTGAGGTTCATGCGTCGCGCTACTTCTTCGATCGGGTCTGCTAAAGATGCGGGGAAAATTTCTGAGAGTTTGACGCTGGCAGACTTGGAGGCTAGTAGTTGTTCAATTCCGATTCTCGTGTCTTCCTTGTTGGCTTCTTGTTCAGCCTCTAGTTCGAGTTCGCGGTAAATTTTCCAGACATCGGCAGAGTTGAGACGGTACTTTTGGGCGAGCTCGGAGATTTTAAGCTGTAGCTGAGATTTTTTCAGGTCAGACTCTAGCAGTTCTTCAATCTCTCTCCCTAGCTCGGAGATGTGGGGAACTTGAAACTTTTCAGGACGGACAACTTTTGCCCCTAACTGGGGGGAAGTTTCAAAAACCTTCTTCTCTCCGATCGCGGCCTTTACTTGACTTGCTGAAAGTTTTTCGTGGTCAATCCAATCAAAAATATCGAGCCCGCCTTTCTCTGGTAAATTCTCCCAAGCTTTGCTTTCAGGGAATGGGTAGAGCCACATAGCATCGGGAAAGTGTTCGGCCACCTTGTCAGCGTGTTCAATTCCCTTTTTGTCTCGGTCAGGGACTATGACAATCAGCTTTGCTCCTTGCAAGTCCCCAGAGTCGGTAAGTGTGAATTTACCGCCCCCGCCGATATTGGTAGTCGCAGCTAGCCCAAGCTTCCACAGTAAGTCAGCGCAAGGTTCACCCTCGACAAGGTAAATGGTTTCATTATTTGCGATCGCCTTTCTGATTTCGGCATAGCGGTAAACCGGGATGCTGGCACGGGCAAATTTGTTTAAATCCTTATCTGTGCCTAGCCCGTACAGCCATTGTTTTTTATCTTTATCCCAGCGTTGTTGCTTGATTTTCTTGTTGCCTTCGCCATCGTCAACCCGTTCTACACGTGCCAAAGGGGAGCCATTGCGATCGGGATAGTCCCAGTGGCGAATACCTTTGGGTCGGATATCTTTGGTAGTTTTTTCTTTGAAGACGTACACACCGCAGCGGTTATCAGAAGTTGTGCCGTCAAAGTGCCACAGGTCGGGCTGTTGAGTTTTGCTGTGGTCAAAGTTTTGATGGCAGAGAACCATCTTTTTGTCGTGGCTAATGCGGCAGTCGCGGTCTTTTGTACGTCCACAGACCGGGCAAGGATTAGACTTGCTGCTGCTGACAAGATTTCCGCGAACACTTGAAACTTGACTGTCCATCGGAGTAGAATTGTTGTTGTACTTGTCGTACATAAATTTGGCTCGCCCCAAGACGAGTTGAATGTGGATAGATGCAAAAGCCGTTCTTTCAGGTCGCCAAAACTAGAGAGGGACGGTTTTTGCTGTGTGTATTTGTTGATTTTTTGAGCAATTAACAGGATTGGCGACGCGCTCGTGTCGCCCAACCCCGATTGCACATTAGAGGATTAGGGAAATAATTGGCCCCAGGCTACTGTTGCTATCTGACGGCATCTCTCTCACCTGTAGGCATAAGCGCTTCCCTTAATCCCTTTTTCTCAGCCGCAGAGCTAGGTTGACTTCACTTCGGATAAGCGCGCATTCTCATTATAGGAGTCTTGCGCCTTGACACAAACCAAAAACGTAAAAAATACGAACCGGAAACGTAAAAAAACTCACTCGTCGGGTTTAAAGGTAAAAGCACTAGACGAACGAGTCAGAACAAGGGTTTCAGCGCCGCTACGTCAGAGGGATTTTGCTGTACCCTGACCCCCCAGAACCGCATCCCACGGTCGAGGTTGTGGTTCCCCCGGTGTTGGCGAGGCTGCTACCCCAAGCTGAGGTAATTGCAATTCGTTGAGATAATAAGCGTACTGATTGTCCTCCCCCCGCTGCGGGTAAAACTTGCCGTTAGTTTTCCAGAAGAAATCTTTACCTCGCAAAACCGCCAATACTAACTCTATTTCTGACTTGGTACCAGTCAATCTTAGGGCTGCTGTTGTTGGGATGTTTGGCAGTCTGTTCATTCCTTTTCCCCATCAAACTGATTGAGTAAATCTTGCAGTTTCACCTTGCCTTCTGAAAATTTACGGCCTCCCATTTTGAGTACATTCTCAACAATCCAAGTCACAGACTTACCCGCTTCCATTGACTTACAAACTTCCAAGTATATAGGGTAATCAGGAGAGTCGGAAGCGGAAGCAGTTTCCTGTAAGTCGCTGCTGTATATAGCTTCCAGCGCTTGCCGAGAAGCTTCCACGTCAGCCCCAGGGGAAGTCAGGATAAGCTCAGCTTCCTGCTGTCTTTGTTGTTGGGAAACATAGACGCTCGTGCCGATTTCATCCTCTATATCTGCCTTAATAGCTCTCAGTTTCAGTTCCTCAATTTCTCCCTCGTCAGCTAATTGGCGGGCGATATTGCCAGCGGTAACAGCACAAGCAATTGCAGCGCACAAACTGACACCTTGCAGTGCTTTGTGAGTGTCTAGCTTTTTGTCTAGTGCTGCTAGTGGAGTCAGCCACAACACGACAGAGGACGCGCTCAAAACGAACAGTTTTAGCTGCATAGAAACACCCCCAAACCAATCAGCAGCATCGCCAAACCGCCGATTAAAAGCGCTTGTAAGTCAGCCACTGAAATCTTAATCAACTTACTCAGGGAGTAGTCGAGCAACCAGCTTAACCCCCAAGCAATCGCCATCGCTGCTAACAAGAATAAAACCGCTTTCATTGCCATTGGATGCAGACTCGCTATCCACCCCAGAAGGGAGAAAGCGACGCATCCAGCAAGGAAGTAATTTGCCAAATACATCGCTTTCATTTAGTTAGTCCCTCCCGTCAGCTTGGCTTTAATCGCATCAATCCGAGTCCTGGCATCGCTGTCAGCCTTATCAATCCCTAAACCCAGTCGGGCATAACCGGGACGCAAGCTGTGCAAGTGCTTAGCTAGTCGAGTGTCTGAGCGTTTTTTCCCCAGTTCGTTATCGGCGACAACACCCTCATATTTGCGGTGTTCTTTATGAACTGTTTTGTCTGCAACTTCAATTTTTCCTAGTGCTTTGTAAGCGCGTTTAGACTGTTTTGCACCGTCTGTTTTCTCTTTTGCCAAGTCCTTCATTGCGTCCGCTTCTTCTTTAGTAAAGTAGCGCGGTGCTGGCACAACTGGAACACTACGAACTGAGTCAAAGTTACCAGGATTTAGCGGTGTGATGACGCTTGCATCAGTGCTTGCCAGAACTTTTGATTTGTCAATAGCGTGTCCGCCGTCGTTGCTGGCAGTAAGTTTTCCAGCATCAGAATTGCCACCAAAAAGGCGTAGTTGTAAGCTCATAATTTTGTCCCGATTTGAATGTTGATGCGAACTGGGGAGGGAAATAAATTC
>NZ_JAUBTS010000082.1:0-25293 GCF_036705105.1 Microcoleus sp. B9-D4 | reverse complement strand
TCCCGCCCGTCCAGAAAGGGCGGGCGGGACGCCCAACCCACTTTCAAGAGTGTAAATTATTTAATTCGCGATCCTAAGCTGTCGCGCATTTAAATTGTATATTAAGGGCGGGCGGGACGCCCAACCCCTACTCCCCACAAGACTTTAATTTTTTTTGACATACCATTTAAATGCCGCAACAGCTTAGTCATTAGTTAGTAGTTTAGGACGATCCGCGCGCGGGGTCATAAACCCGGTTTCTTCCTAGAGACTTCGCTGCAAAACCCAAGGTTTACCAGAGAAACCGGGTTTCTTGGGGAGGTACTCTCAAACGACCAATAAAATCGTTTGTCACCTTTTATTGGTTGTCAACAGTCAACTGACAACAGTCAACAGTCAACTGACAACAGTCAACTGTCAGCTAACGAATCACTTCGGCAAGTCCAGCAATCAGGCGCAGATTGTCCGCCCTGGAACGCACGGCCACCCGAAAAAACCGATCGCCCAACTCAGGAAAACTCAAACAATCCCGAATCAAAATCCGGTGTCGTTCCAACAGACTTTTTTGAATCGAAGAAACCGACATCGATGACTCAACCAACAAGAAATTAGCGGCCCCTGCAAAAGGCTGCAAACCCGGTAAATTAGCCAAACCCTCAAATAGCTCTCGGCGAGCAACAGGCAGCCAATCCCAAGTTTGCCGCTCAAAAACAGTATCTCGCACCACAGCAGCAGCAGCAGCAGCAGCCAAAGCATTCACAGGCCAAGGATCGCGCAGTAACTGCCAGCGGCGGAGGATATCGGGATGGGCGATCGCGCAGCCCAACCGCAGTCCCGGCAGAGAATAGAATTTAGTGAGCGATCGTAAAATCACCAAATTCGGAAACTCCTCAACAGCATCGATCAAAGTTTCCTGCTCAGAAGGCGGTAGAAAGTCCATAAAGGCCTCATCCACCACCACCATACCTAACTGCTTCACATAAGGCAAAATCGCCTCCCTAGCAAACAGCAAACCCGTAGGATTGTGCGGGTTATTCAGTAGCAAACCACGTCGAGAGGGGGCATCGAGAGCAAGAGGAACTGGGATACGAAAAGAAGGGGAGACAAGGGAACGGTTAGAAACCGACAAATCATCCGTTACTAACTCGTTTCCTGCCCCAACGTCCAACGATTTCAGATCCAACTCAGATGTTGCACCATTTTCAATTACTTGTTTAGGAACAGGCAAGATGCCTGTTCCACCAGAAAATTCCTCTCTTGTGGAATGGGCAAGATGCCCATTCTTGACAATGGTGCAAGATTTAAGATCCAAAGGGCATTTGATCACCTGCGCGCCGAAAGCCGAAAGAGCCCGCGAGTAATCGCCAAAAGCCGGAGTCACCAAATAAGTCCCCTCCAGCTTCGACAAATCCCAAGCCGCCCAAGTCAACAATTCCGCCGAACCATTCCCCGGCAAAATCCAATCCCGGTCAACATTCAAAGCCTCCCCCAAAGCAGTCCTGAGCTCCCCATAATCTGGGTCTGGGTAAGCCGTCAGACTGCTCAAGTGTGATTGAATTGCAGCCAGTGCCGACTCAGGAGGGCCCAAAGGACTGATACTCGCAGAAAAATCGACAATAGCAGAGGCAGGGCAGCCTGCCAGTGCGGCTGCCCAAGCTAAATTCCCACCGTGTAAAGGTCTAATCAAGACTCAGTTTGCCAGCTATTCTGCGTTTTTCGGCGGTGCAACTCTGTCCTTAAACAACTTCCCTGCGGAAAATGCAGGAACTCTGGTTGCCGGGATTTCCATCTTGTCTCCAGTTTTGGGATTGCGACCCTCGCGGGCCTTGCGTTCCCGCGACTCAAACGAGCCAAAACCGACCAGCGTCACCTTGTCGCCATCGGAGACAGCTTCCATGATTGCTTCCAGGGCCGCACTCAAAACAGCATCTGCCTGTTTTTTCGTCACGCTAGCCTTTTCCGCCACTGCATCAACCAATTCACCTTTGTTCATTGCGAAGTCCTTCTCGATTTGCAAAATTACGTTAAACAGAGTTAGTTCAACTATTAGCTGTGAGTTATCAACTGGATTGAGGTGTGGATTGGGAGGTTTGGGTGGTTCCCGATTGCTCCCGTCCGCTTCCCCGAATCACAACTCCTGCTGAATACCAATTACCCTAGGGTAATTGGTCAGAAAAGGAATTTTTGTTTCTAACTGCTGAAAACCCCACAGCATCTAATTTTCACTGCATTATTCTAAAGTCTTGCCGACCGTTATGGATCGGTGGAACCTTTAATTTATATGGAACTGGCTAATTTTTGTAATTAATCCCAAAATTTAGGTAAAAAAATACCACCTTCGAGAGAAGATTTCTCGCCTCGGTGGATTTGAAAGCATAAAAAAAGAAGAAATAGAAGGAATAAAATGTAATTTGTCAAGGGCTAAAGGAAAAGTTTTTTCCTTCTTCCTTCTTTCTTTCCCATCTTTCTTTCCCCGGTGGGCAGGGCTGTTTCATTCTCCCGAAACCCGCCAGGGGTTGAAACCCCTGGCTAATAGCGAAAGTCGTCTGAAGACGACTGAAAGAGTGATTGATAGTCCTTTTGCATGGGACTAATGAGTTCTTTAGTCCTCTTTGAGAGGACTTTCGCTTTGAGGCAGGGGTTTCAACCCCTGTCGGACTGTCGGACTGTCGGACTGTCGGACTGTCGGACTCAGGGGAAAGAGCGTGGAAAGTTGACACCCATGTCTTCTTCCTTCGTTCCTACTGTCTCGGCTGGACGGGCTGACTGCGCTGCAACAGTTGGCGCGCGTCGGGACTGATGCTGTTTTGGTAGCCAAAGTTCGATCGATCGCTATCATCCAAAATCTGCGGAGTCAGCAATACAATCAACTCCGCCCGCTGGTTGGTCTTATCAGTGCGCCTGAACAGCGAACCGATAATCGGCAAATCTCCCAAAATCGGAATCTTGCTCGCTCTAATCCGTTCTTCGTCGCGGATAATCCCCGAAACAATCAAAGTCTGACCGTCCCGCAGGCGAATTAGCCCGGATTGCAAAGATCGCTCGCCCAGCAGAGTGATCTGATTGACGTTCCCGCCAGTCGAAAGATCGACAGGGCTGCCGCTTGGTGTCCTGATAATCGGGTTCACCCGCAGAGAGACAAAACCATTATCGTCAATCCGGTCAATCGCCACCCCCAACTGCAAACCCGCCCTGTCTTTGACGGCCGTCGTTGTTGTGGTACTTGTATTTCCGGTGCTCTGCGTTTGCTGTGTGATGTTAGTAATCACCTCATCAGTAATATTCACATTCGCCGTTTCCCCTTCTTGAACCACTAGAGTCGGATCTGTCAGGATTTTGCCATTGTTGCTGACAATACTTGCCTGCAACGTAGACAGGAACCTCCTGGGATACTGGAACAGCGGGAATAAGGCGAAAGTTGCATCTCCTGCAGTTGGTGCCGTTCCTGGGTCGTAATCGCTAATTCCAACTCGCGTGGGGTCAGTGGTAATTGGGGAGATCGGCCGGAGGAACACACCTTTGCGGCCGTTCGCTGTCAACGGTACGGTAAACCGGCTGTTCGGATCGTAGAAAGGCTCTACGTCTGCAAATGGAAGCCCGACGATCGGCCGATTAGTTATGCCGTTGACAGCAGTGTCCCTAGCGGGCGGATTGATGCCACCAAAATTGAGACTTGCCGCCCCGTCGTCATTGACAAAGAAACTGTTATTAATTCCGAAAGAGAAACTGCTGCTACTGACGTTGGCTCCCGTCAAGTTGATATCGATCACCTTGACGTTGACAGCCACTTGACGGCGGCGCAAATCTAGCTGTGTCAAGAAAGCCACAGCCATGTCAACTTTGCGCGGGTCGCCCACCAAAGTGATGGAATTGAGCCGAGAATCCGCCAGCACCGACAGTCCCCTCAGCAAGAGCGGCCCCGTGCCTTCCCTAGCGCCGATCGCCTTAATGTCGGGTTCCCTAATTTCCACATCCCGCGCAGCATTTCCCTGGCCCACGCTTTGAATAGTCACCCGAGTAATCGGCAGTTGAGTTTCCGCGCCTTGAGCGCTCAAAAAGTTAGCTGCATCCGTAGAGCGAACTTGATTGAGCCGCAAAGTCCGAATGATAATATTGCGCGAGTCGATCGGCAAGTTAGTCCCTACAAAAATCGTCCGCCCCTGGCGGTTAGCTTGCAGCCCGCTGAGGCGCAGCACGTAATTAAAGACATCTTGCACCGACTCATTTTCGATGTCCAAAGAAATCTTCGGCCCTTCATCTGAACCGGTGGCTCCCGGCTGACCAGGCACTGCGGGCTGGCCCGGTTGAGCAGGGGCCCCGCCGCCTGTAAAAGCAATGTTCAAGCCAGCAGCGCGAGCCAGCAGAGCCAAAACGTCTCGGACTGGGGCATCCCGCAGCACCAAGCGGGGGATGCGTTCTCCCGAACTCAGTTCAATATTTCCGGCGCCGGGGGCGATGTTAGACACCGCGATATCTCCCAAGGGCGGCGCCACGGCCCGTGGCTGGAAAGGCGCAGCCTGATTGGTCGGGGATTGTATTTCGCTGGGGAGGGGCGGGCGATCGTTTCTGGTAACAGTAACTTCGGGATTTGGCAGCAGCACGCCTGGGTTTTGCGAGGTGCGGACTTGGGGAGCCGGGGGGGGAGCTGTTTGGCTCAGCGGCAGTCCCGGAGGTGGCGGGGGTGGAGTTTGGGCAGACTGTGCTGTGCCACCCTGTCCGGCAACGCTAAGGACGATGCTTTGGCCTTGTCCCGGAACAATTTGTCCGTTGGGAACTCCGTTGGTGCCGGCTACCACAACGCGGATGCTGTTAGCCTCTACCTGGCTGATTTCTACTGAAGAAATTCCCGGAGCGGGGTTATCTTGACGGAAGCTGTTGCCTTGTGGCAAGCGGAGCTGGGTGTTGATAATTGTGGCTTGGTAAGTATTGCCGTTATTGATGGCGAAAACTTGCGGGCGATCGCCCTTTTCTGTCGCCATAACAATATTTACGCCATTATTACCTTGACTTATTTGCACTCCTGTGACTTGAGTCGGCACTGCCAAGACGGGGGCTTGGGCGATCAAAACTCCTGCAACGCTGCATAAGAGTCCTCCACTTAACCGTAGATGCTGTTTCACGTTCTCTCCTCAACTACACTTTGTTATTTATTTGTTGTTCGCAGTCTTTTGTCGCTAGCTGCTAAACTGACTAAAATATTCAAGGGTTCGAGCCTTTTTGAAAGGAGAAGTTATGCCCTTTTCGATTGGCGATTTTCGATTGGGAATAACTGATGACATAAGGGTTAGAAACTATCCTACAGCAATCCTCGCATCATTTGTGGATTTCTTACTCCCTCCCCTTTGTAAGGGGAGGGTTGGGATGGGGTAAAAAAATTACGACTCCTGCAAGGATTGCTATACAGTTCCATTACTTTGAGAAATTGGTATTAGAAGAAAGTAGGTTTTAGAGCAAATTGTTGATTGCCATCTAAAAAATATTTTTCTGACCTTCATACTTTTTTGACTTCTACCTTCAATCTTCTAAATTCAACCTTCTGCCTTCTGCCTTCTCCTTGCTTGTGAAAGAGCGAGTTGGGAACAATAGCTAATATCTATCCGCCCAACTACCGCTACTTAGCACCAGGACTCGGAGCCGGAGTTGGCGGTTTTTCTTCTTGCTTTAACGGCAGCAGGGCGTGCAAGTCAAAAGCAGTTTTAATTTTAGTTGGTGGCTGCTCCACAGGAACTATTTTACCTTTCAAAAAGTCAACTTCAATTGGCTGATTTGATGCTACCAATTCAGATCTCAAATTCCTCACTACCAACAGCGACTGCATCAACTCCAAGTTACGCATAAAATTGCGGGTTTGAGCAAAAGTGCCTTCAAACTCTACCTTAAATTTTTTGCGTCTGAGCTTGCCAGCCAGGGACGGCCCGAAGGAGGTATCGGCCAGAATATCAGGGTCGGGAGCTCCCGGCGCGGCGGTTGCTGCGGCTGGGGGCATATCCGGCTCAAATTTGGTAATTTTAGCCTTGAGGTCATCTCCTTGCACGCCGGCGTTGATTCTATTAACGAGTTGGGTCATGTCAAGCAAAAGCGTGTTGGCGCTGGCGTCGCTGGCAAACATTGCCGTCACGTTGGCCCGGCGCTGTTTTGCTTCTTCTTGCTTTGCTTCTGCTTCTGCCTTTTTTTGAATTTGAGATTGCAATTGCAGTTGCGTTTGCTTGCTTTCGCTAAGTTTTTGCTTGAATTCGCCGCTTTTTTGGAATTCGGGAAGTACGAACTGGTAGCCGAGGCCGCCGGCAATGACGAGGCCGAGAACCGCGATGCCGATTGCTTGGACTTGGGGTGTCAGCTTAATGCCGAATATTTCCTGAGCCCCTGTCTCTTCTGCTTGTCCGCTAGGACCATACTCATTTGCTAATGTCATTGTTTTTTCACCTCTGGTTTTTGTGGTTCTAGCACTCCTTTTTCTTGAAGTGTTTCTATCCGTATTGCGAGCCCGTCTGCTTGCTTGCTTCGCAGTTCGGGGAGCAACTCGGAGGCCCCCGTCGGGCTGAGCGTCGTTTCAATTTTATATTCCACCACCGGTCGCAGTTTGGGAAGTTCTGTGGGTGCTGCGTTTTGGTTACGCACTTGTAATTGTGCGGGGTTGTTTTTTAATGTGGCCGCTATCAGTTTGGTATCGGTGTTAAGGAAGAAGGGAGAGCGCTGGACTAGCAACATAAAGTCGTTAACTTGAGCAAAGGTACTGGCTATCCCTGAAATTTGTACTTTTGATGCCTGCTGCGGGACGACGGGGACGGGAGCAGCAGCCGGGGCGGGGCTGGCTGGAGACGGACTCGCCCCTGGGGAGGCGGCGGGAGTTGGTGCGGGGGGTGGGGGTGCTGCTGCAACCGGGGAGGGACTTGGGTCGATTTGCTCGATTTTGCCAATTTGCACTCCCGCTGGAGTACGCGCACTGAGGTCTTGCAGCATCGCCGACCAAGGTTTAATTTGGTCAAATACTCCGGCTAATGCTTTGTATTCGGCGGTAACTTGGTCGGTTTCGGCGTTGATGGCTTTGATGGTGCTGGCTTGAGTGTTTAACGTTGCCAGTTCGGTGTCGATGGTTGCTTGTTGTGCGGCCAAGTCGGTATTTTCCTTAGTAGCCAACCACCACGCGCCTATGACTGCGGCGTTGATGCCAAAGGCAAACAGCACTGCCCCATATATGGGCAGTTGGTCTTTGGCTCCACCGGAACTTTTTTTAGCTGGGCTTTTGGTTGCAACGGGTTTGTAGTCGGGACGGTCGTTGAGAAAATTAATATCTAGGCTGTACATGGCTTCACTCGATTTTATAGCAGAAGGAAGAAGGCAGAAGGCACAATGTAGAAGGTAGAAGGTAGAAGGTAGAAGGCACAGTGTAGAAGGTAGAAGGCACAAGGTAAAAGGTAGAAGGTAGAAGGTAGAAGGAAAAAGTGATCTACCGCTTATGTTTCAGCAATTAAGAAGGTACTAACAGTCTTGGCTGTTGCTATAGATTTAAATTAGAAATTTTAGATTTTAGACAGAACCCAAGATTGCTGGTACAAGTGAAGGATTTATTTAGGGAAGAAAGAAACAACTTTCTGCCTTCTACTGAAGGAAGGGGCTGCTTCTACCTCAGATATATTCTACCTTTTACCTTCTACCTTCTACCTCCAATATTCTACCTTCTGCTTTCTGCCTTGTTCTTTTGGAAGGGGTTTTTACCTAAAATTCTCAAATCGGTTTTTCTCTCATCTAAAACTGTTAGGTCACATAACCTCCCTTAGTCCTAAACCTAGGGCGACTCCTAAACCTGCTCGCTGTTCTGGGGTAATTTCTTGGCTGATTTCGAGTCCTAGGGTGTCGATGGGATCGACTTGAGATGCGGGCAAGCTTAATCTTTGCATAAAAAATTCGTCGAGTTTGCCGATCGCAGCTCCCGGGCCTGCTAGCAGTAGTTGCGCTACTTCGAGTTCTTCGCTCTGGTTGAGGTAAAAGTCTACTGAGCGGCGCAGTTCGTCTGCTAGTTCTCCCAATACTTTAATCATCGCATTTGTTCCCGGATTGGCGTCTCCCGATGCGCCCATTGTATCTGTGACTGGCAGGGTCATGCCTTGCAGTTCGCTGGTGTCTCTGGTTGGCGGCAGGTTCATGGCTTGGTTGAGGGCGGTCTGGATTTGGTAGGTGCCGATCGGGATGGTACGGTTGAACTGAGGTATGCCGTCCACTACTATAGCTAACTCGGTGCTGTCAAATTCTATGGCGGTGAGAACTGCTGCTTCTTGGGAGGAAAATTGTTGCAGTTGTTCTTTGAGGGTGCGGATTAGGGCAAAACTGGTTACTTCTAATACGTCTATAATCAATCCGGCTTCTTTGAATGTTTCGATGTATGTGTCGGTAACTTCTCTGCGGGTTGCTACTAACACGACTTGCACTTTTTCTACTCCGTCGTCATCTACAAAAAGGCCTATTTTTTGATAGTCTACGTCGGCGTCTTCTCTGGGAAATGGCAAGTACAGTCCTGCTTCTGCGTTCATGTAATCCCGCAGTTCTTCTTCGTTGAGCTCTGCGGGAACTGGGATGAGGCGGATGACTGCTTCGCGGCCGGGAATGGCTGTGGCTACTCGCTTGGCTTTGATTTTGTTGTCCGCGAGGACGGTACGTATTAGTTCTGCCATTCCCGGCGGATCGACTATTTGTCCTTCTTGTACATAGTCTTCTGGAACTTCTATTGAGGCTAGGATGCCTAATTTTAATGCCTGACCTTTCTTTTCGAGCTGAATGATGTTGATGCGGTCTGGGGCTATTTCGATCCCGATTCCTGGCTGGCGTTGGGAAAGTAGACCTTTGAAAAAGTTAACCATGTGATTGGGTCGCCGGTAATTGCTATTTTTTTCTGTTGTAGTTGGCCAGCCTGATTCAGCGCGCAGGCGTGTTGGAGGGTTGGTTTCCAACGGCCGAGAGAGTGCTGTAATCTCGGTATCCCGCCTTCTTCTGCACAGCTCAGTCTGTGTTGCGCGATCGCTAGTTCCGATTTTATGCTATCCAATTTACTTGACAATAGCTATTCTGCGGAGAATGTCAATAAATTCCAGCTCGATCGACCGAAAACCCGCCGATTCTGCACAAAAACCGACTATCTCGCTCCTGAACTTAGGTACAAAACTCTGTTACTGACTCATCGCGCTTGATTCGGGCGAGCGCTTTTTTGTCTAACGGTTCCCATTACTCTCAAATTTTATTCTATGAAACGTAAATCTTGGCAACTTTTTGCTGTTTTTGGGCTGGTGGGGCTGCTGCTGGCTGCGGTGGTGAGTTGCAGCAAGCCGGCTGTTAATTCCCAGGCAAATAATACGCAGGAAATCGAGTTCTGGACTATGCAGCTTCAACCTCAGTTTACTGAGTATTTCAACAAGACGATCGCCGGTTTTGAAGCGGAAAATCCGGGGGTGAAGGTGCGCTGGGTGGACGTTCCTTGGTCGGCGATGGAAAGCAAGATTTTGGGGGCGGTTTCGGCGAAAACTGCGCCGGATGTGGTGAACCTAAATCCCGATTTTGCTTCGCTGTTGGCGGGGCGCAATGCTTGGCTGGATTTGGATTCTCGAATTCCGCAGCAAGTTCGATCGACCTATCTGCCAAATATCTGGAAAGCTGGCGTACTCGACGGCAAGAGTTTTGGCATTCCTTGGTATCTCACGACTGGGGTGACAATTTACAATACTGATTTGTTGAAGAAGGCTGGAATTGCTAAGCCTCCTGCTACTTATGCCGAGTTGGCAACTGTTGCCAAGCAGGTGAAGGAAAAGACTGGTAAGTTTGCTTTTTTTGTGACTTTTGTGCCGGAAGATTCGGCAGAAGTTTTGCAATCTTTCGTGCAGATGGGTGTGCCTTTGATTGACGCTAAAGGCAAGGCAGCTTTTAATACTGCTAAGGGCAAAGCTGTTTTTCAGTATTGGGTAGATTTGTACAAAAACGGACTTTTGCCACAGGATGTTTTGGTGCAGGGACATCGTAGGGCGATCGAGCTTTATCAAGCTGGGGAAACTACTTTTTTAGCTTCCGGGCCTCAGTTTTTGAAAGCAATTGCTGAGAATGCGCCGAGTATTGGTGCTGTTTCGGCTGCTGCGCCTCAAATTACGGGGGAAACAGGTAAGAAGACTGTGGCGGTGATGAATTTGGTTGTGCCTCGCGACAGCAAGCGCCCTGATGATGCTGTCAAGTTTGCTCTGTACGTCACTAATTCTCAAAATCAGTTGGCTTTTGCTAAGGCTGCTAATGTTTTGCCTTCTACGGTTGAGGCTTTGCAGGACGATTATTTTAAGACAGTTTCTGCTGATGCTCCTGCAGCCGATCGAGCTCGGATTGTTAGTGCTTCTGGGTTGAGTTCCGCTGAGCTGTTGATTCCGCCTCTCAAGGATGTTAAGAAGCTGCAAAAGGCGATTTATGACAATTTGCAGGCGGCAATGTTGGATGAGAAGTCGGTAGATCAGGCTGTGGCTGATGCGGCTAAGGCTTGGGATCAAAGGTAGTTTTTTATTGAAGCTGGGGCGGGATTTTTTTTATCTCGCCTCTTGCTTTTTTTTGCAACTTGACGTATTGTTAAATAATGGGAATCTGTGCCGCCATATATAAGCAGATATCAGCCTTTAACTTATTATCATATTGGTTGTCTTTACCACAGAAACCGAGTTTGTCGCTCCGGGCGATCGCCCCTGCATATAAGTTACAATTAAAGGAAGTAATAACTCCGACGTTTAAGTAGGAGACCAATATGCAAATTCAAAGTAACAACGTAATGGGAAAAGTTTTCGCCACTCTGACAATCGTTAATCGAGCCGACCAAATTCGGGCCGAAGATGGGACAATTTCACTAGACCAAATTCGCTCGATAACCCTCAAAAATGTATTGGTAGATACGGGAGCAACTACGCTGTGTCTGCCACAAGATGCGATCGCCCAACTGGGACTGAAACTCCTGAAAGAAGTGGACGTAGCAACCGCAATGGGTATTGGCAAAGCCCGAATTTTTCGAGATGCTACCATATCGATGTTCGATCGGGAAGGAACTTTCGAGTGCTTGGAGTTACCGGGAGGTAAAGATGCGCTTTTGGGCGTGATACCTTTAGAAGCATTGGGATTAGAAATAGACTTGCAAAAACAAATTTTGAAGCCTTTGCCAATCAGTCCAACTGAAACGTATTTGACGATTTTGTAGGAAATTCATTTTTTGAGGCAATTGTCCTTGACAAGAGCGATCGCCCCTCTCAAAGACTCAATTTATTTATCCCGTGCGATCGCCTTTCTCAATTCAGCTTGATTGATGATTTCTACAAAAATAGCCTAAATCCCTCAAATATTC
The DNA here is from genome assembly GCF_036705105.1 of Microcoleus sp. B9-D4. Taxonomy (NCBI): domain Bacteria; kingdom Bacillati; phylum Cyanobacteriota; class Cyanophyceae; order Oscillatoriales; family Microcoleaceae; genus Microcoleus; species Microcoleus sp. B9-D4. The sequence continues at coordinate 13,964 of NZ_JAUBTS010000082.1, read as the reverse complement.
AGAAATTTAACTCGTGTTAAAATCAAAGCTCAGCTCAGAATAGGATAAAATTCTTATGCCAGCGATGACACTCAAAGATTTAAACCAAGTTCAAACCCTTTTTTCCGAAGCGGGTTTAGATTACAAAATTGAACTAGAAGACGGGAGACTTTCAATTGTGGGGCCATCAGACATCGTATCCAGTGAAATCAGCAGTATTTTGATTCGCTTGCTGGGTAACTGGGTTTATCCCCGTCGCTTGGGGAGAGTCTTTGACTCCGCAGGCGGTTTCATCATGCCGGATACGAATGTCAAAGCACCGGATGTTTCTTTTGTGCGCGCCGCCCGCTTGCGCCAAAGTCCGCGTTATTTTGGAGAACTTGTCCCCGATTTGGTGGTTGAGATTAAATCTCAGAGCGATCGCATTAAGCCTATAGAAACCAAGGTTTTGAAGTTTATAGAACTGGGTGCGATCGTCGGAATTCTGATCGATCCTGATGAAGAAACAGTGACTATTTATCGCTCTACAGGTGAACCGACTGTTTTAGGAAATGGCGATATCTTAACATTAGCAGAACTTTTTCCCGGTTGGGAATTGCCCGTTTCAGAATTGTGGCCTCCTATCTTTACGGAGGAAGAAACACAATTCTGATGCGTTTAAGCTTGGGATTGTTGTTGTTGCAGAAAATAGCCGACGAGATAAAGGGAACCGCAAAGGATTGTTAGGTTGTCACCTGTAACAGCAGCATCTAAAGCTGTTTTTAAGTCGGGGAAGGCTTGACAGAGTGTTAATTCGGGGCAGATAATTTGAGCTAGGGTGGCTAATTCAGCGGGGGATGATGAGTTTTGATCGGGTACGGGAACTAGGTAAAGTCGATCGCCCTTTTTGAGTAATGCTTTCAAAATATCATCGCAGTCTTTAGTCGCCAGAATGCCGATTACCCAGTTAATCGGTGACGGGTGATTGTTGAGGCGATCGACATATTCACGCAGGGCGATAGCTGCAGCCGGGTTGTGCGCGCCGTCAATTAATATATTGCGGTTTTTCCAAGTTGTCTGCTGAAGTCTTCCGGGCCATTGAGTTTTGGCGATACCGTTTTCGATCGCGGTTGGGGAAATTTGCCATCCTTGGTTTTGGAGAATTTGCAAAGTTGCGATCGCAATTGCTGAATTCATTAGTTGAATTTTTCCCAGCAGCGGCAATTGATATTTTATTTTAACCGCATTTTGATTTAACTGATATTCTGCGAATCCTTGTCCTAAATCTATTGCCGGTTTTACCCAAGTTGCCGGACAGTCTAATTCTTGAATGCGTTTTTCTACTACTATTCTAGCTGATTCTGGCAATTCTCCGATAACTGCCGGACATTTTGCTTTGAGAATCCCCGCTTTTTCCCCAGCAATATCTGCGACGGTGGGGCCGAGTATTTGCCAGTGTTCAAGACTGATAGAAGTAATGACGCTAGCGAGAGGTGTGTTGCAAACGTTAGTCGCGTCTAATCTACCGCCCAATCCAGTTTCTATGACTGCGATGTCTGCTTTTTGTTCGGCGAAATACAGCCAAGCTGCTGCGGTGATTATTTCAAATTGAGTGGGAGTTTCGGTGTTGTTTTCGGTGGCGGCGACAACTCGTTCTAGACACTGTTGCAATTCTGTTGGGGAAATCGGTTTTTGGTTGATGCAAATTCTTTCTGTCCAATCGATTAGGTGCGGGGATGTGTAGCGCCCGACTCGATAGCCTGCTTCTGTTAGTACGGAAGAGAGATAAGCGCAAACGGAACCTTTGCCGTTTGTCCCGGCAATGTGGATAATGGGTATTTGTTTGTGGGGGTTGTCTAGTTTTTCTAGAAGTTGTTTGATTCTTTCTAGGCCGAGGTGGACGCCGAAGTGTTGGTAAGATTGGAGGATGGATTCTGCATTCATTGAGGATGATAAATTCTGTTTGTGTGTGAATTAGATTTTTTTTATTAACCGCAGAGGGCGCAGAGGGCGCAGAGTGAGAGAAGAAAGAGATAGATATCTAAGAAGAGAGAGGTTTATAATTGATTTATTGTATTTATTGCGGGTGAAAAAAAGGTGGCTTTTGATATTATTTCTCTGTTTTCGGGTTGTGGCGGGTTGGATTTGGGTTTTCGCTTAGCTGGGTTTAATCCCGTTTGGGCGAATGAATATGATAAGTCTATTTGGGATACGTATAATTTTAATCATCCTGAAACTATTTTAGATCGCAAAGATATCAGAAAAATCAAATCTGATGAAATTCCTAATTGTATTGGGATAATCGGCGGGCCTCCTTGTCAAAGTTGGAGTGAAGCCGGGGCGAAACGGGGGATTGATGACAGTCGGGGTCAACTTTTCTGGGAGTATATCAGGATTGTGCGGGACAAGCAGCCTTTGTTTTTTTTAGCTGAGAATGTTAGCGGTATCTTAGCTCCCAGAAACAAGGATGCTTTTACTTATATATTATCGCAGTTTGAGGAAATCGGGTATCGGGTTTCGTACAAGTTGGTGAATGCTAGAAATTTTGGGGTTCCGCAAGATAGGCAAAGGGTGATTGTTGTTGGCTATCGGCAGAATCTGGGTTTTAGTTTTGAGTTTCCCGAACCTGGAACTGATGTTTTGACGCTGAAAGATGCGATTTTTGATTTGCAGGCGATCGCCCCTATGTCAGTTAAGGGTAAATTAGATAATTATCACGATTCTGTCTCAAATCACGAATGTGCGGATTTGGGGTTTTCGAGCATTTATATGTCACGGAATCGAGTTAGAAGTTGGTCAGAACCTTCTTTTACAATTCAGGCAAGCGGCAGACACGCACCTCTCCATCCTCAAGCTAGTAAAATGATTTTGGTTGGCAAAGACAAACGCATTTTTGACCCCAATTCGCCTTTGCCTTACCGTCGGCTTTCTGTGCGAGAGTGCGCGAGAGTTCAGACTTTCCCGGATGACTTTATTTTTAAGTACAAGTATATTGCGGATGGATACAAAATGGTCGGCAATGCTGTTCCTGTTAATTTAGCCAGAGTTTTGGCAAGTAAGATTTTTGAGGATATTGGAAAGTCGGGCCGATTAGCGCCCTCGACTTTACAATAATATTCTTGGTTAGTTTTGCCATTGGTCATCTAGGGTAAAATTCCGGGTATTTTTGACAATAAATACTTGATTTTCTTTGATTAAGTCTCCCGTACAGAAAACGGGCAAGCGTTCTTGATAAGATTTGATTGCGAGGATGTAGTCTTTGTCTGCAAGTTCCGTTTTAATTTTCCGCAGTTTGTCGCCAATGACACCTAGTAAGGTAATCTCGCCACTTAATTTGTCGGCGTTAGGAGTGTGAATTTGAATCACGATTCCCTGAAGAGTTGTATTAGGAAGCCCGGTAATTAAATCGGCTAAAATTTCCAGTTGAGAGCGATTCTCTATGATTTCCAATGTCTCTAGCATCAAGTTCATTGACACGGGAAAGTCAGGAAGAGTGGAATTTAAAGGTAGAACAATTTGAGGGGCTTCGGGCTTGATATCGCTGCTTGTCCAAATAATAGCGCGGCTGTCAATTTGTTGTGCTTGTTTCCAACCTTTTGCTTCTAAGTAGTAGCTGATTTGCTGAGGTTGGAGATTTTTGAGCAATTCAATATCCTTTATTGTCACATTCATAGTTGTCTCCCGGTTGCGATACGCTGCATGATAGTTGTCAGAGTCTCAGCCGAAAATATATTTGTTCTGGGTATGGAAATAGTGACGGTTTCTTTATTGTCAGTAGGTGCGGCACCTTCTAATGATAGCCAATAAGCGCAGCGTTTTAAGCAGAGTTCCGCTTCTGTTTGTTGCAGCCAGTCATTGACTCTATCGGGAACAATGACCACAATTATAATTCTAGGAGGATAGGCGTTGCTTGTGCTCAATTCTTCGTAGTTTTTAATGTTCAAGGGATAGCGAAGGCTATTTTCGTTGAGGATATCTCTTGAGGTACATTTGACTTGAAGGTAAAGAATGGGAAAGTTTGGTAAACCTGATGCTGCTATTCCCGTGATAATTAGGTCTACACCCAGCTTGTCTAGAGGGGTAGTTGTTCGCTGGCAGATGCACCCTGCTGCTGAGGCAATGGCGTAAATGTAGGCATAGCTAAATTCTTCTTTTTTGGTGTTGATGTCCATTAAACTGCTAATTCGGTCTTATTGCCAATAGGAGAATGATATAAAAGCATTAATTGATGTTCGGACAGACATTTTATTGCAAAAGCCACACCTGTTAAATCGCTCACTTATACTTCAAAGAGTCCGGGTTCGTATTCTTCTATGAGGGTGAAGAATAACAGCAGTATATCATCTGTTATTTGAATTTTGTTAACTCGCCGAGATTCTGCTGAATCGCATTTGTCCCGCGAATATGAGACAAGGGAGAACCTCCGTACAAAAAGCTGTTTAAGCTAACTTGATAATTTTGTTGAACTGCTAAATCTAACCACAAATTGTTAATAGCATCTCCGGGCTTATAGTCGGGAATATTGTGCTGATAGTAAGGAAAACTGTCTATACAAGTATTGAAAAAGTTTTTCCGCCCGCAATGCTTTAAATACTGATATCGCGGTTTGAATTCTCTTTGATTTTCCAATACTGTATATATAGTATCTGCGAGAGATTCCGGGTCAAATTTGGCGTAAAGACCCGCACCTTCGGGGAAAACTGGCGAGTTGCCTCTGGCGTATTGGTTGAATTCTTCAAAACAAATTACAGGTACGTTGCAACTCATGGCTTCGGTAATTCCTCGGTTTTTTCCTTCGAGAAGGGAACCGAGGACGAATGCTTGGGCTCGCGAATAATATGTGGGGATTTCGCTGTAGTAGTCTACTCTTGGCACTAAGTTAATGTAGTCGGAGGGATTGGTTAAAATTTCCTCGACTTGTTGCCATTCTTTTAATGCGTACTCGTCGAGAGTTTTCAGGTTGCTAGCATCAAATTCGTGGCCGGTGACTACTGTTAGTTTTATCGGTTTTTGCGGATATTTTTGGCGGTAAACTTTTAAGGCTTTGGCAATAATTGGCAAATTTTTTTCTTCGGAAATTCGGGCTACGGCTAGCAAGTCGATGTCTTTGGCGGGGACGTTGCGAGGGGAAATTAAGTATTCGTTGATGAAGTCTGTGTCTTGCAGTGGTATGATTGGTTTGTGGGCGCGCTCTGGATAAGTTTCGCGAAACCATTTATCCCGCTGCGGGTTTTTGTATAAACTAGAGTAGGCGTCAGCTATGGGGGCCCAGGAATAGGAGATTCCGGGGGAATAAGCGAAGGATAAAAATACTGAGGAAAGTTGGGGAAATAGTTTGTTGATGAGTTCGACTGCTTCGCTGAAATAAATTCCTTTGATGAAACGCCCTTCGTAAAATAGTGGGGGAAGCAAGACGTAGAAACTGACGGTATCGAAGCGGTGGGGTTGGTCTTCAAATATCTCCCAGGTAAAGGCGTCTAAGTCTGCATAAATTTCGGCGATTGGTTTGTTGATGTGCGGGTTGCGTAAATATGGTTTTTGTCGATCGTAGTTTCCGCGTACCATATAATTCTGAGTGTGAGTATCTAGCTTTTTTTATTTAACCGCAGAGGGCGCAGAGGGCGCAGAGAAGAAGAGAGATATTCACAAGTTATCTAAGGGTTGTTCTAGTGATTCATTGTCGCCTATTGTGAGGGCGAGTTGGTAGATTTGGCGGCGGGGAAGGGATGTTTGTTGCGCTAGCTGGCGGCTGGCTTGGGAACGACTTATGCCTTCTGCAATTAATGTTTGCAATTCTGCTTTAATGGCGTCTTCGGAAAATATTGGTGAGGCTGTTTGGATGCCGGCAATTACGAGGGTAAATTCTCCCTGGGGTTCGCGATTGGTGTAAAGCTCGATCGCACTTTCTATACTACCACGCCAAAACTCTTCGTGCATTTTAGTTAACTCTCTCGCCAGCACAATCTGTCTGTCGCTTCCTAAAGTATTTGCTAAATCTTGTAAAGTTTGCCGCAATCGGTGGGGAGATTCGTATAATATTATAGTGCGGGATTCTATTTGCAAAGCTTCTAAACTCTGTTGGCGTTCTTGACCTTTCACGGGTAAGAAACCTTCAAATACAAATCTCTCTGTGGGTAATCCTGATGCAGTTATGCCAACTATGCAGGCGGTCGGGCCGGGAATCGGAATAATGTTAATATTAGCATCGGCGCAAGCTTTGACTAACTCGTATCCGGGGTCAGAAATTCCCGGCATTCCGGCATCGGTGACGAGGGCGATATCTTTGCCTAAATGCAGTTTATCGATGAGTTCGGGAAGTCGCTGGTGTTGGTTGTGTTCGTGATAGCTGATTTGAGGAGTTTTGATTTGAAAATGGTGCAAAAGTTTGCCTGTATGGCGGGTATCTTCGGCGGCGATGAAGTCTGCTGTTTGCAAGATTCGGATGGCGCGAAATGTCATGTCTTCCAGGTTGCCGATCGGGGTTCCTACGATGTAAAGTGTTCCTGTGGTGGGATTTGCTTGCATTTTAAGATTGGGGTTTTTTAACGAGATGACACGGGCGGGACGCCCATGCCACAGGCCCATGCCACATATTTAAGAAGATATGAAAACTGGATTGTTTTTGGGATTGGCGACTTTAGATTTAGTTTATTTAACCGGGAAGCCTCCGGGTGCAAATCAGAAAGTTGTTGCTTCTGATTGTACCATTGCTGCGGGCGGGCCGGCGGCAAATGCTGCGGTCACTTTTAGCTATTTGGGGAATGCGGCGGTATGGGCTGGGGTTTTGGGCACTCACGCGATCGCCCAATTAATTCGTGCAGACTTAGCGGAGTATAATGTCAGGATAATTGATTTGGAGCCCGGGCGATCGCACTCGCCGCCAGTTTCCTCGATTATTGTAACTGAAGCAACGGGCGATCGATCGGTAATTTCTATCAATGCTACGAAATCGCAAGTTGACAGTCAAACAATTAACCCGGATATTTTAACATCAGTTAATATTGTACTGGTTGACGGACATCAAATCGCAGCCAGTCAAGAAATTGCTCAACTTGCCAAGTCAAAAAACATTCCAATTGTCCTAGACGGTGGCAGTTGGAAACCCGGATTAGAGGAAATATTGCCTTTTATTGAATGGGCTGTATGTTCGGATAACTTTCATCCGGCCAACTGCGACAATTCCGAACAAGTCTTTGCTTACCTGTCAGCAGCAGGAATTTCCCATATTGCCATCACTCGCGGCGAAAAATCAATTTTATACCTCAGCAATGGCAGTTACGGCACTATAGAAATACCTCAAATTCAAGCCACAGACACTTTAGGCGCGGGCGATATTTTTCACGGCGCTTTCTGTCACTACATTTTGCAAAATAACAACTTTACAGATACTCTCACCGCCGCAGCTAAAATCGCTTCCCATTCCTGCAAAAACTTTGGAACCCGCGGCTGGATGAATAAGGGTTAATTTTCAATTTAAATTAACCAAAGTATCCGGGGGAAAACCCTCCCAGCTAGAAAACTTGAACTGGCAACACCTGTTAAGTTAAAATCCTGACAGCAACCTAGACAAAATTTGTGAACTTCTCTCTTCTCTGCCTTCGCGCCCGTGGAACAGGCGTCTCGCCTGTGAATTTTCGAGGTTCGTTAACAAAATTGCTATATTAGTAAGACAAGTTAAAGTCACACAAAACAGTACCAAACCAACATACCCGAATCATGTCTGACACCCAACCTCTAAGTATCACCCTTCCCCCTTTGCGGATTACCCTAACAGAACAACAGCAAGTTAACCTAGAATGGCTGACACAAAACTTGCCAAATCTACTCACCCCAAGCAAACAAGAAGTCCCCGACAATATGAAACAGTGGGTGGCGGCCAACAAATTATTAAATCAACCCGACGCCGAAATCATTCAAGCCTTAATAAGTACCGGCATAGATGCGGAAACAGCCACCGCAGAAGTTAGGGAAATCTCCTCTCATCCCTACTTCCAAGCAGGCAGTCAATACGTGCAGTTATTGCAGAAATTAGAATCGCATCTCAGGATTAACAATCAATTAGCTGCATTGTCTTCCAAGTTTGGCACAATCGAACGCAAAAGCAGCCTTTCCAGAGAGTATTTTCTCGAAAATTACTACGCCAAAAATACTCCAGTAATTATTACCAATATCATGCACAACTGGAAAGCGTTGCAGTTGTGGACGCCGGAGTATTTACAAGAAAAATACGGCGATGCAGAGGTACAAATTCAAGCCAACCGCAATTCCGACCCGAATTACGAAATCAAGATAGAAAATCACAAGAAAATTGTTTTGTTCCGCAAATATGTAGAGATGGTGGTCAAGGGCGGGCCTAGCAACGACTACTACATGGTTGCTAACAACCAAACTCTTGAAAGAGAGGAATTTAAACCGCTATTCAACGACATTGAAATATTCCCAGAATACCTCAATCCAACGGATACAAAAGGCAGAGTTTTCTTTTGGTTCGGGCCGAAAGGCACGATTACGCCGCTACACCATGACCCCGTTAATTTAATTTTAGCGCAAGTGTCTGGTCGCAAACTAATTAAATTGATTTCTCCGCAACAAACACCTCTGCTTTATAATCACGTCGGAGTTTTCAGCAAGGTGGACGGCGAAAATCCCGATTACGAAAAATACCCGCTTTACAGAGATGCAAAAATTATTGAAGTAATTTTGGAACCGGGAGAGGCTATCTTTATTCCGGTCGGTTGGTGGCACCACGTAAAGTCATTGGAAGTTAGTATTTCGGTTTCGTTTACTAACTTTGTGTTTCCCAATTATTATGAATGGAAATATCCTCATATTAATTGGTAATCTCTCGTTACTAGGCTCTGCCTGGTAACGCATATAAGCGAGGCTCTGCCTGCGATTCTACTAATAGGAAAAGGAAAGCTCTGCGCCGGATTTTGCCAACAGGAAGAAGGAGGCAGAGCCTCCGGGTAGGCATTCCCAGGCAGAGCCTGGGAACGAGTAAGGGGCGGGCACGGGGGCACCGCCCCTACAGAAATCGGCGTTTATCTGCGGTTCAAAAAAAAGAAATTCATGAAAACTCTCGAAGAAATCAGCGAAATTGCCCGATCGATCGCCTGGAGTGCATCAGATATCCTACAATCCTATTATCGGCAGGATTCCAACACTCCTAACCTCGACATCCAAGAGAAAAAAGATGGCCCCGTCACCGCCGCCGATGTCGCTGTCAACTCTTACATTCTCGACGAATTGCAGTCGGCTTTAGGGAATGCAGAATTTGGCTATCTCAGCGAAGAAACTTACAAATCTTATTTGAAAACTAACGGTCAAGTTCCCTTACCTCAAAGTTGGGTTTGGATTATTGACCCTTTGGATGGAACGCGAGATTTTATTGACAGGACAGGTGAATTTGCTGTTCACATTGCTTTAGCCTTCGAGGGAAGACCGGTATTGGCAGTTGTGGCCTGGCCCGAACAGCAAAAGATTTATTACGCAATCCGCGATGCTGGCGCTTTTATGGAAAGTCGGGACGGTTCGGCGGTCAAATTGCAGGTTTCGGCGCGAAATATAGTGGCAGATTTATCTATAGTAACTAGCCGCAGTCACCGGGGCGATCGCTTTAATAAATTGTTACAAAAACTGCCTTGTCAAAATCAAATAGCTGTCGGTAGTATTGGCTGTAAAATTGCGACAATTGTCGAACAAAAGGCTGATGTTTATATTGCGCTTTCGGGAAAGTCTGCACCGAAAGATTGGGATTTAGCTGCACCGGAATTAATTTTGACTGAAGCGGGCGGTCAATTTACTCGTTTTGACGGTTCTACTTTGCAATATAACCGGGGAGATGTGAGTCAGTGGGGGGGATTGTTGGCGAGTAACGGTTGCTGTCACGGGGCTATTTGCAGGGAAGCTGAGGAGATTTTAGCAGGGATAGATGCGAGTTTGAAGTAAGTCCGCGCGTGCGAAGCTATCCCGTAGGGAATCGCCCGTAAAGATGGTAACGAATAAGTTTTAGGGGCGGGTTTTACGAGAAATAATTGCCTAATACCAATTATCTCCTAAACCCGCCCCCATCCTTGCGCGAAAGTCCGCTAGGGCTTGAAACGAATGGCCCAACCTGAGCGCAGATATCTATCAAAAATCCCGCTCTTAATATTTCAGTATAATGGCACTTGCTATTAAATTGTTTTTGTGTTATGTCCTCCACCTCGCGCTGGCTTATCCGTAATATTACTTAATAAAATCCCCCATCTTTATCAAAACTTTAATTAAAAAGGTGTTTATAAAGAAAACTTTATAGATATTCTCTTAAAAAACAGTTATGGTTACTACAACCTTCAGAAAGTGTTTCGGACGCAAGTCGCGAAACAGGGAAAGTCTTGTTTTTTTTTAGCTATTAGTAGGTGCATTATGCCAATTTTAAATAATCAAGTTTCACCAAGTCCGATCGCCTTTATAGATCCGAAAGTTGAAAATTATCAAAGTTTAGTCGCTGGGGTAAAACCGGGTACGGAAGTAGTCGTTTTGGATGGGAATAAAGATGCGATCGACCAAATTACTCAAATTTTAGCTCTTCGCAGCAATATTGACAGCATTCACATAGTTTCTCACGGTGCTCCGGGCAGCTTGCAATTGGGTAATGGCAGCTTGAGTGCAGATAATGTGGAAGTTTATTCCGAGAAATTGCAGCAGTGGCGGAGTGCTTTAACTCCTTGTGCGGACATTCTGATTTACGGTTGCAATGTCGCATCAGCCTCTGGCGCTTACCCGAAAGTCCGCCAGGGAATGAATTCCCCGGCTCAAAGCTCAAGTCGGTTGAAACCGACTGCTTACCCGAAAGTCCGCCAGGGAATGAATTCCCCGCCTCAAAGCTCAAGTCGGTTGAAACCGACTGAAAACAAGCCGGCTATTCAGTCCTCTTCAGAGGACTTTCGCTATGAGACAGGGAATTCATTCCCTGGCGGATCGGATGAATACGCCATAGATAATGAACGCGGGATCGATCGTGAACGCGCGATCGATCTAGACGGTTTCGCCTTCATCCAACGAATTGCCCAACTCACAAATACAAACGTTGCGGCTTCCCAAAACCTCACCGGAAGTGTAACAAAAGGCGGGGACTGGGAACTGGAAGTCAGAACCGGGAAAATAGAAACGCCGCTGATATTTGAACCCGAAGTGTTAACAGCTTATGAGTACGTTTTGAATAGTTTTGGTGCTGCAACTAATTTTCCCATAACCTATAGTCTCCGTAAAGTTGCGAGTGGGGACTTTAACAAAGACGGCAACCTTGACCTAGCCTTTGCAACCACTGGAGAGGCTCGCAACGTCTCGATCGCACTGGGAGATGGCACTGGCCAATTTGGCGCTGCCACTAATCTTAACACCAGCCCGCCGAGCGCTCTCAATACCTGGTCTGTCGCTGTAGGCGACTTTAACAACGACGGTAATTCTGACCTGGTTACGGCCAATAATTTGACTAACAACGTTTCTCTCCTGTTGGGGAATGGCGATGGCACTTTTGGTACTGCCACCTACTTTGGGGTGGGGTCAAGTCCGTATACCGTCGCTGTGGGAGACTTCAACGGGGACGACAATTCTGACTTAGCTACAGCCAATCAATACTCTAACGACATCTCCATCTTGCCTGGTAATGGTAATGGTACTTTTGGCGCCGCTACTACTTTGAGCGTGGGGTCAAATCCTTATTTTGTGCTTGTCGGCGACTTTAACAAAGATGGCAAGTCAGACTTTGCGACAGCGAACTATGGTGATAGCAGCGTATCCATCCTGTTGCAGAATGCTGATGGTACTTTCGCCCCCGCCACTAACTTTACCGTTGGAAATAGCCCTAATTACATTGCTTTAGGAGACTTTAACGGAGACAATAATGCTGACTTAGCAACGAGTAACGAAGGTGGCTCAAACAACGTATCAATACTGTTAGGAGATGGCACGGGAAACTTTAGTGCAGCTACCAACTTTGGCGTTGCAACACAACCGCTTGCTATTGCTAGTGGCGACTTCAATGCCGATGGAAAAGTCGATTTAGCTACAGCCAACAATGGATCGGGCGATGTCTCCGTCTTGTTTGGAAGTGGCAATGGCAGCTTTGGGACTGCCACTAATTTTGTTGTGGGAGCCAATCCCCAAGGTATTGTTGTCGGCGATTTTAACAAAGATGGTTTATCCGATTTAGCTACGGCGAACTTTGGTGGTCAAAACACCTCGATTCTGCTGAATACATCCCCGGCGGTAAATTTCGGTGCTGCAACTTACAGTGGCACTGAAGGAACTGCGGATACAGTAGTCAATATTCCCGTTACTATCAGCGCCACTCCTGACGCTGACGTGACAGTACCAATTGTCATCGACCCCAGCAGCAGTGCCACCGAAAATTCAGACTACACCTTTTCCCCTACCTCGATTATTTTCCCCGCAGGTGCAACAGGTGACGCACTCACCCAGAATGTTGCATTTACTATCAAACCCGACAACATAGTTGAAAACGCCGAAACCGCAATTCTCAACTTTGGCACAATCACCGGTGGCGTTGCCGGTACAACCAAACAAACCACACTAACTATTGCTGCTAACGGTCAACCTTCAAGCCTGAGTCCGTACCAAATCGACCTCAAAACAGGCGAAATTACTGGCCAACCAAATCAGTTTATTTCTCTAGTAAATACCCCTACCGACTCCAACGCAGACAGTTGGTTAGAAGCCGTAGCCAAAATCAATTTTGACGGCAAAATCAAAAAAGCGAAATTCATCGTTGAATACGACAAAACTCCGTCAGGATGGACGGTAAATCTCGGCGACTCAGCGTCAAACGATGGCTATGGAGGGGATGCCAGCACTAACAGCCGCGATGCAGAGATGAACATTGTTAACGGCAACATGAGCGTTTACGGGAATGACTACAATACACCCCCTGGCGGAGAACTTACCCCAGGAAATGTGCCTAACTTTGTGACTAACGCTTCGAGTGTCGAGTTTGAAGTCAGCAACGAACAACTTGGGTGGGATAACAAAAACGGGCTAAAAAATAGCTTGAATTCTCCATATCTTTACGCCCTCAACGGTCAAGTTGATGCTACCGGGCCAGTCAATTCCGAGATTTACGCCGGATTTAACCGAGTGATTTCAGGGCCAGGCGATCGCATCGGATCGGGTGCTAGCAAGGTGACAATTCTGCTTAATCCGATCGACTACGCAATTAGCGCTGGTACTGCAACCGTTACAGAAGGCAATGAAGGCAAAACTGCTGCCACTTTTACTGTTACCCGCAGCGGTTGCACTGAGTTGGCGAGCACAGTAGATTATGCGATCGCAGGTACTGCTACAAACGTCAGCGACTACAACAACATCGGTGGCACATCCGGTGCAACTGCTGCGACTGGTACGATTAGTTTTGCAGCGGGCGACACATCGAAAACCATTACTCTTGATGTTTTAGGCGATGCGGCGATCGAAGCCAATGAAACCCTTGAAGTTACGCTGTCCAATCCCTCGGTATTAGATTCTACACCGACACTTACCACTGCTACCGCTACCACAACTATTACTAATGATGATACGGCTGGTGTTTCTATTACTCCTACGGAAACAACTGCCACAGAAGCCGGTACAAATGGTACCTACAGTGTGGTGCTGAAATCGCAGCCCAGCGACCCTGTAACTATCACTCTCGCAACAGGTGATCAGATTGAGGCGATCGCCCCTCTGACTTTCACTGCGGACAATTGGAATGTCGCTCAAACCGTTACGGTGAAAGCTGTTGACGATGCGGTTGTGGAAGGGGCGCACAGCGGTAATATCGCTCACAGTGTGAGCAGCGCTGATACGAATTATAACGGGATTGTGGTTCCAGGGGTGACAGTGGCGATTACTGATAACGATGTAGCGCCACCAGAAGAACCACCGGTTACATCAAGCCTGAGTCCGTACCAAATCGACCTCAAAACAGGCGAAATTACTGGCCAACCAAATCAGTTTATTTCTCTAGT
>NZ_JAUBTS010000081.1:0-25383 GCF_036705105.1 Microcoleus sp. B9-D4 | reverse complement strand
TTATTCTCTCCCAGCGCGGTGGCTCTAGTTCTTCTGAAGCCACCTTTCTCATCTTTATTTAGTCTAAACTACAGTAAAATCGATTGACGAACCCTAGTCAACTGAGATTTTTAGGGCTACACAATCAGTTGACCAATTTTTATCAAGACTTGAAGAACCGTATAAAGTTCGTTCATTAGAGGAACAGGTGAAAATATTCTTGATAAGTCATATTGAGGCGGATTCTGAAAGTCTAGCTTGACGAATACAATTTCACTGCCATTTGTCATCGCAGCAAAACTCGGTCTATCCTTGCGGGGATTGGCGGTCATGTATGCTAGTGTTTGGGGAAGTGCAGACATTACGGAAATGGTGGTGCGCTTCGACTCTAAGAGTGTCACCCTAAACTGATTTTGCATCACTAAAACATCAATCCGTCTCTTGAGAGTTTCTACTTCATCATCCTCGTCATCTAAAACAATTTGTACAGATTTTTCAGCCATCATTTTAAAAGGTGGATCGTAAAAACCCGCTCGTTCCAATAGAGGCGAACCCATGATTAGCGTAACGGTTCCTTCTGTAAGGCTTCCATCATTTAAATGATAGAGATATCGCCGCCGAATTAAATTGAGGGCGGCTTTATCGACTTCTGTAATTTCGGGTAAATCTGCATACCATTCTGGGAAAAATCCCTCGGATTCAGTTCGCGTAATATTGAATCGAGATTCAACATCTGCTAAAGTTTGGATGATTTCAGTAATGGCTGTTGTTTGTGTCATATTTTAAACTCTTGCTGCAACCGATCGATAATTGTATTACGCTCGATGGTAGCGAGAATTTCTTGAATTACCGTATCTTGTCCCAGGGGGCCCCAGGTGCAGCCTTTTTCTAAGTAAACTTGGGCGGCGCGACCGACAGCGTAGGTTCCGTAAGCTGCTAAACTAGCTTGAGTGACAGCGACTCCGGCAAAAGTAGAAAAGCCGATGTGCGGGGCCGCAGCGGCCGCAGTTTTGCCAAATCCCAAGAGGAAACTGCTACCTAATTCTCCCAAAAGTACGCCGCCAGCACTAGAGAAAATAGTCTGCCAAAGTTTCCCGGCTTCGTAACCAGTCATGGGTAAGCCGTAAAGTCTGGATAATGAGCGAATTAAGGCTAAATCTGCGACAGTTGCTCCCATTACATCCAAGAATGCCACTGGATTTAAACCTACAGCCAAAGCTTTATATTTTGCAAATTGCCAGATTAAATCTTCGGCTTCTGTTTGTCGCAATTTGAGAACGTGACGGGCAATGTTTGCTTCGGCATCTCTAGCTTCAACTAAAGCATTTAGAGCGAGGAGCGATCGACCTTCTCTGTTAAGAATTGTGAGAATTTTATGTTTGAGTTCGTCTATCTGCGCGGGGGGCGACTCCCATTCGTTAGTTACTCTTCCGTCGGCCCATTCCACCCGCACTTGCACCGGTGCTGGTTCGGCGGCTACCATGACTATTTCTAATGATTTGGCAGTTTTAAGCGGTGATTTTGCAGTAGATTTATCAGATGGGTTGTTTGGGCGATCGGACAAATTTTCGCTATCTGTTTCCTCTGTTACCTTAGCGGGTGCTAACTGTTCTGAATTTCCCAGCGCTTGCAAACTTTGGTAAATAGCTTTTCTGTCTAATTCTGGATAAAGGTCAATTTTATTAAAAACTAAAATTACCGGTTTTTGAGCTGTTTGCAATTCGCACAGTGCTTGATATTCAGTGCGGGTAATATCGCCTGCAACGACAAACAGAATTAAGTCAGCTTGGCGAGTTACTTGTTTCGCCATTTCGCCGCGCACTTCGCCACCAACTTCATCAAGTCCAGGAGTATCGATTAATTCAACTTGCACCCCTCCTTTCCCTCCCTTGCCAAGGGGGGGTTGGGGGGGTTCCTCGCTGTCAAGGAAGGATAAAGGCACACTCCACCGCACGGAACGTGGCCACTGAGTCACGCCGTTGAGGGGGCCTGTTTGCAGAATTTTGTGACCTAAAAGCGCGTTTAATACGGCTGACTTGCCACGGCTGACTAAGCCGAAAGTAGCAATGCGGATGATGTTGTAGTCTAGTTTTTCTGAGGTGGAAGTTAAGATATCTAGCTGATATTGCAGCGCCGCTTCTAATTCTGTATTATTCGAGTTTTTTTTCCCTTGGCGCAGGTGGGAGTAGCGCGCCAGGGCTTCGCGCAAACTGGCGCGGGCAAGGGATAAGCGATTTTCTTGAAGGGAATTGTCAGCCATTGGCGATCGGCTTTTTTAAGCAGGTATAATTGATCGTCGAATTATAAATCCTATTTCTTATTTTAATACAATTTTTCATAAATTTATAATTTTTTAGTGGTGAGTTTTCCAAAAAATCTTGAACGGGCAAGATGCCCGTTCCACAATAACAAAAAATTTTTGTGGAACAGGCATCTTGCCTGTTGTTCCAAAACAAAAAAACTGTCTTGTGGAACAGGCATCTTGCCTGTTGTTCCAAAACAAAAAAACTGTCTTGTGGAACAGGCATCTTGCCTGTTCCTTTATTTTACTTAATTGGCCGCCGACTTAACGGTTTCGGGCCCAGATACCTGAGATGAAAGGCGACTCGCCACTTGGTTGACGAAAGATTGCAAGAAGGAAACTTGCTGATTTTGCGTAAATACTGCTTGCAAAGTTTTAGTCAACTGGTCGAGATTGAAAATGCCTTTGGGAGCATTTTCCAGTTCTTGACTTTGGAAATATTCAATTAAACTCAGTCCTGCTATTCTGGTAAAATATGCGGCACTAATTCCCTGCACTGCGCCTCCTGCTACATAGGTGACGGCATTGCTTTTTAACAGTCCAGTAATAGTTTGGGTAGAGAGTTCTACTAATCCCAATTTGAACATTTGATTAGCCAAAGTTGCCGCTACTGTTTTAGCTTGGTCTAAGGAAAACTTTTGCTGGTAGATGGCGCCGAGGTCGATTACGAGTTGGGTACTGATGGCGGTTGTTGCTAGCAAGTCTAAAGCGGGAACCGGGTTAGTAAAGACGGCGGCGGCGGCGATGTACTGATATTGTTCGATAATGGGAATTCCCCGATCGCGCCTGACTGCATTTAATAAGGTTTTGGCCTCTAACTTGATACTTGCAGCCTCCCGCACTGCACTCGCCCAGACCAACTGTTGGCGTTCTTCCGTTAAGATTTTAGTCAATCTTTCCGTCAGCGCGTCGAGTTGAGAGACTTGATTTTCGATGCGTTCTTTAAATGTGCCGTCCGCTTGGTGCTGGCGCACTTTAATAGAATTGGGAGAAGCTGCGATCGCAATTATATCTTCGGTTCCCAATATTCCTTGCATTTTCTGCTGCAAAGAGTGCAAAACCTGCGACTGCTGTTCTGGCAAATATTGGTCTAGTTTGTTCCACACTAGCAGCACGCGCTGACCTGCGGAAGCTAGCTGAGATAATGTTTGAAATTCTGAATCTGTGATGTCGCCCGCTGTCACAAACAGCGCTAAATCACCATTGATTTTGGCATCGGCATTTGTATTAGCAAATAGCGGTGCTGTTTCTTGTAAACTAAGCTTTTGCTGGTGTTGAGATGCCCAATTAGAATTTAAAACTTGAATTAAGGCAGTTTTGCCGACAGCTTTGCCGCCAGTGACGGTAATCCGCAAATCTTGTCTGTCTAATTCGGTTCTGAGCCGATCGAGCTTTGCTGTTAGATTAGCAGGATCTGCGGAGTTTTGAGCTTCTGAAGCCAGCAATTTAATTGCGGTTTCTGAAGCCGCGATCGCTTTTTCGGCTGCTTCCCGGTTCGCCAGGGGTTGCGGGAGTGCGAGTTCGAGTTTGGGGGATTGTTGCTTCCACCACCAATACCCCGCACCGGCAGCCGCCAAGCCGATCAGTGCCGTTTCGCCCATTTCTGAACCCGAATGCTGTAGAGTTTCCAGCAGCCACAGCGCTGCTGAAAGTCCTATTCCGCCTATCAAAATCGGTCGCCGCAAGTTAAGTGTCATTTTTCCCTTCCTGTGGGTATTGTCGCCAAGCTTAACCTTACCGGGCTTGGCCTCCCTCCCTATATTCCATCGTACCTCTGTGGCATCCAAACTGGCAGGCGGGCGATCCGACTTTTTGCGATCGGGATTTGCGGCCCCGGCCACAATCAACTTTTTGTACTTCTACAAAGGGGGAATGAAGGACTGAAGTCCTCACTACAAACCAATAGATTTTTACATGATTTTGCAAATATAATAGTTGATTTTTTCTCTAGGTTGGTAATGCTTGAGATTGTGATTCAAAAATATCAATTATTTGTTTGGGAATTGCTCGCGGGCGCATGGTGGTAACTTCAACCCAAACCCAAAGCGCCTCTGCTTTTAACAATATTTCGTCACTTCCAGCCAAGCGAATTTCGTAGCGTCGGACAGCGCGCGGGCCGCGCATTTGTTCGATCCAAGTGGATATCTCCAATCGATCGCCCGATGCGGCAGATCGCAAATAGTCAATTTCTATCCGTCGCATTACAAAGACGCCGCCCAATTCCCGGTAGCGATCGAGAGTAAATCCCAAATGTTCTAAATGTTCGATCGCAGCGTGTTCTAAATAATGCTGGTAGACAGCATTATTTACGTGACCGAGAGCATCCATTTCATAATGTCGCACTCTAATTTGTGTAGTAAATGGTGTCAATTTCTCCCCTTTCCACTTGTTGCGGTATTTTGTAGTTCCGAGTGCGATCGCGCTCTGGGTCGATACTCGCTCGGAACTAATTGCAAGGTACACTAATCATAGTTGAAACGCCACTACTTCCAGGTTAATATTAGTCGTGGAAGCACGGCCGGTGAGCACCTTGGTTTTTTAACCACAATACACTGGCTTAAAACCTTCAGTCTCGGTTAACCCTGTTTTGTGGTTCTGAGTGCGTCCCCGACTAAACCTTTAAGAAATCGGACGGGTAATTGTTTAGTCTCCCAGACAAATTCCCAAACCGCGAGCCGTTTTAACCAGAGTACCATCGAAGTCTACAGGTCTGTATTTGGCGATCGCATCTTCCAGAGGAACGCTCACAACTTCCCGCTTTTGCCAAGATACCATGCAGTCGTATTTCTCTTCGGCAATTAAATCAACTGCTGCGACGCCAAAAGCAGAAGCAATTAACCTTTCTAGCGATGAAGGAGTTCCTCCGCGTTGAATATGCCCCAAAACAGTGACGCGAGTTTCTGCACCGCTGCAGTCAGAAATTGTATCAGCTAAATACTGACCAATTCCGCCTAATCGACTTTGACCTAAGCGATTTGTGTGCATTACTAACTCGCCTGCTTCTGTACGCACAGCCTCCGCTACTATAATTAAACAGTAGTTTTTTCCCCGATCTTGGCGTTCTTGGATTTGGGCACAGATTTGGGAAATTGTGTAAGGGATTTCTGGAATCAAAATTATATCAGCTCCTCCAGAAATTCCGGCACTGATCGCAATATGTCCAGCGTCGCGTCCCATGACTTCGACAATCATGACGCGGCTGTGACTTGCCGCAGTAAAATGCAAGCGATCGAGTGCTTCAGTGGCAATATTGACAGCAGTATCAAAACCGATGGAACGCTCGGTAATTCCGACATCATTATCTATTGTTTTAGGAATAGCAACTAAATTCAAATTGCCGTGTTGAGCAATCTTCCTGAGAATGGCGAGACTGCCATCGCCACCAATGCCAATTAAGGCATCCAGACCTAGTTGATGATAGCCTTCGATAATGTCGTCAGAACGATCGCGTAGAGTCCCATCAGGCATCGGGAAAGCAAAAGGGTCGCCCTTATTTGTCGTGCCTAGCATCGTACCGCCAATGGTGAGCCACGAGTCTACTTTCTCAATATCCAACGGAATTGCTTCAGGGGGACGACTCATCAATCCGTTGGTGGCTTGACGAATCCCCATCACTTTCCAATTGTAAGTTCCCGTTGCGCGGTGGACAACGGCTCGAATAACTGCATTTAAGCCTGCACAGTCACCTCCGCTAGTGAGGATACCTATACATTTTTGTTCTCCCATAATTAATGCCCGACTTTTGTTGCTCAGAACATGAGTTGATATTTTTAGATGCCGATCGTCCAATCCTGATTTTCGACGTAAATAGGTAGGCGAAAATAAACTTTACTCTGTAACAGAATGTAAAGCTATCATAACTTTTGTGATTGCTTTGATAAGATATCGCTCCTTTGGGGAGCGTTTCACTCGTTTTTGACTACTTATGTATTTTCAAGCTTCATCGACCTAATTGAGTGCCTCATCTCTGAAGCATTCCACAAGTTCGATCGCCCACTAAGTAGCATCGCCAATCACCGTCTCCAACAAAACATCAATTTTACTTGGGATTGAGGCGTTTAGAAACTTGGTTAATTATACCGCTGAGAATAGCACCGCCCATAAGAATTCCGAGGGCGGGATTAAATACGGGCTGCCAGAGACTGTACCACAAATCAAAACCGAGATTCACCCCAGTCGATCGACCTGCTACTGCGATCACAAACCACCCAAAAATGGCAAAGACGAAAAACACATCAGCTACTAAAAGCAAGTTAAGTAAGTTAAGAAATTTATCTTTCATGGTGGAGCGTTCCTTGTGAGTGCATATCTGTCAACTTTTGGCAAGCAGTTGGTAAGGGAGCAGATTGATAGCTGCAACTGGCGATCGAATAAAGATAAAATATCATTCAATTGTTTTCGCGCACAGGCTGTCAAAATATGGTTCGCTATACACTTCCTCAAAGCCCCGAAATTATTTTAACTGTCAAAGGGAAAGATTCAGCCAAAGCCCGCGAAGAAGCGATGGATCGGCTGATGGATCTCATGGATGAGGGCAAGCTGCCTACGGAACTCGTGGAGGGATTTGGGCCCAAGCAGTTTGTTGAAGTTAAGGATATCGAAGATGCTGCGTCTGACGGCGAGGACGCGATTACTGAAGCCGTCCAGATTTTGAGCAATTTGGCAAGTCTCAAATTGAAAGTCATGGAATCCCGCGAAGAAGCCCTCAAAATCCGGGCTGCGATCGACATTTTGTTTACAGATGAGGCTGTGACGGCAGAAGAAATTGGCCGTTTAAAAGATGGTTTCAAGGTTCTCAAAAACTTTGCTCAAGCTAACGTCCGCTATCGAGAAGCTAGAAGTAAAGCCGAAGAAGCGCGGGCCATTCTCGACGAAGCTTTGCAATCTGTCGAACCGGAAAACAAGGCGCAGAAATCCGCGAAATAGTAGCAAGTTGGGTTGAAACTCACATATTGCACCATTCTCGCTTAACAGGCAAGATCCCTGTTTCACCAGAAAATTCACTCTTTGTGGAACAGGCCGGAAAGCCTGTTCCTCAAAAAACTGATTGAGAATGGTGCAATATCTCAGTTGAAACCTATTTCTGTCATTGCGATCCGAAGGGAAGCAATCGCGGAGGTTTGCGATTGCTTCGTTTCTTTATTCGGACATACAATAACTCTGCTGCAAGACATAATATTAACTTTATCCACATTGAAATCCGGAAAAAATTGTGACCCAACAAACAGAACCTCTTAGAAACTCGATGTCAGGCAGCTTGTTGCTGGCTAAACAGTTAGGTTTTCAACCAAAAACTGTGATTGATGTCGGTGCCGCCTTGGGAACTTTTAACCTTTACGAAACTTTCCCCGATGCGCGACATTTGCTAATTGAACCCATCGCCGAAAATGAACCTTATCTCGCCAAAATTTGCCGCAAACTCAAAAGTGCAGAATACATTATCGCTGCGGCGACCAAAGAATCGGGAGTTTTCACCCTCAACGTCAGTCCCAGTATGCTGCATTCTTCAATTTATGAAAATCGCGTTACTGACAGCAGCAATCCTTATTTGAGAAACATACCAGCCATTACCCTGGATGGAATATGCAGGGAAAGAAACTTGCCATGCCCGTATTTAATTAAAGTTGATGTAGACGGACAGGAATTAGATGTTTTAGCAGGAGCAACTGAGATTTTGCAGCAGACTGAATATGTAATTGTAGAAGTTACATTGTTCGGTCAGATGTATGATGTAATGAGTTTTATGAAGTCTCAAGGATTTGCAGCTTACGATATTGTTGATTTGTCATATCGCCCGACTGATCAGGCTTTGTGGCAAGTTGACATGGCTTTTGTTAAGGAATCCGGTCACTTCCGAAAAGAGAGGGGTTACGCGACAGGAGAGCAGGATATCGAAGCACTTAACTCGCATCTCAAAGCTTATCGGGAAAGTTTCATCCAACACATTGAAACTCATTACAGCGACCCAGTAGAGCCGGAACCACAGGTCACTCAAGCTGTTTTGGGCGAAGATTATGTCATCATTTAACTCAAATTGCTTCCATCTGACACCCAATCCGGGTCGCACTTCGCACGCTTATTTAATTAATCCTCAACCTCTAAAAAACTGGTTTTCTAAATGCTGCTATTGTCGTCTATAAGCTTGCAATCTGTTGTAAATTGGCTTTCATTGGATATCAGAAAGTAGGAATGCCCTAATGCGGCAGGGCTGTTTCATTCTCTTGTAGGGGCAAACCCTCGTGAAGAGCCCCGATGCCTGAAATGCCCATGACATCATCTGTGGGTGAGGGCGGGCACTCTTGGCACCGCCCCTACAAAAGCCTGATTTTCCGTAGGGGCAATCCGACCCCTACTCCCCGTGGTTGCCCCGAAACTACAAAAGCCTGGTTTTCCGTAGGGGCAATCCCCCGTGGTTGCCCCGAAACAGCCCTACGCTGTGACGGGGGAGTGTCAACTACCACAATTAATCCCAAGGCGCTTTTGTGGTGGATTGTTGAGTTGCTGGCAGTCGAAGCTGTCAACCATCAACCAATAGAGGCTCTCAGTTCTATTTCTTTAGCCCAAGGTATTGCTGCCAAAATATAGTAGATGTCATCTCCTTTGAAGCACTTTTCCATTGTGTACTTACGGATGACCATTCATTAATACCTTCAGCAGCAACTTTAAACCACCTAGTCAAAAGGTTAGTACCAGCTACTTTATCTACCTCATTTTGGTTGTTATAGCTTTTACTAAGCTTTACAATGCTCATGTGAAAGCTTTCTGGGTCAGTGTTTTTGATAAAATCTGGGCCTTTTAGATAGTCTTCAAAAGCTTTTACAACCATCTCTACATGATTATAATCAAATTTTGCTAAAGCCTGAAGTATTACTTTTGTCAAATGCTCAACTGCATCCATATATTCTGGAGAATAATGGATGGAATAAGCTATTAAATCATTGCGGATATAATAATAATTTTCCCAATTTACATTCTTTGCCGCCGCTGGTTGATGCCACACCGCCAGTGATGGAAAAGCTACAATGTTATTGCCCAACTCTTTTATTCTTAAACCAAACTCTACATCATCTATTTTTATAAATAAAGGCAGCGGTAATTGAGTTTGTTCAACAAGTTCCTTAGAAAAAGAGAAAAACCAAAATCCGCCATAGTCTACATCTTCTTCCTTGAGCAACCTGTTGAGAGAATTAGAATCTCGTAAATCGATATTATAATTTAAAGCAATTAATGCCCCAGGCCCAAATCCTCTAGTTTTAGAATAGGCGTTGTACGAGGCTCCTGCTTCATACAAGATATGCTTTTTTTGTAAATTTAGCAGTCCACCCGCTACAGCAAAATCAGAATTGGCGTATTCATACAAAGGAAATAATTTATAAATACATTCACTTTCTAACTCTATATCATCATCCATAAGCAAAAAGTGAGAATATTTTTTTTCCTCTAAAGCTTCGACCAACCCTCTAGTAAAGCCACCGCTTCCACCCGCATTTATATTAGGAACTAGCCTCATTTTTGGCTTTCCAAAATCAGCTTCATCTAAAGTTCTACCATTATCAACAACGAATACTTTAAAGTCCTTGGTTTCTAGTAATTCATCTTGAAAAATTGCAGTTAATGTATTTTGTATGAAGTCCTCTTTTTTAAAGGTGCAAATTACAATCCCCAAGGATGCTTCTCTAGTTTTACTTTGATCAGTTGCTATCCATGCCCCTTTAAATTCACCCTGTTCACTAGAACAAGTTATTTCAAAATATATTCTGCCCGCTTTTTTGCCTTGAAGGAGATTTATTGGTGAGATTTTTACAGGATCAGAGAATTGACATTTCTCAAAGCTCTCTTCAGAAATTATTTCTTTGTTTTTTTGTCCATCAAATTCTCTGTAAACACAAACTTTAAAATCGCCTTCAAGTTTCAGCACATAGTAGATAGAGCTAAGAGTTGTATATTGAGTATAATATCTCTCGTAAAACGAATTAAAATAAGAATTTGAGGAGACAACACCACCCTGAGATAAAACAACTTTTTTGTCATCTTCCTGGTAGCTTATAGATGCAGATTCATTACACCGTATATATACATCCGAACTCTCGGCTGATTTTGGTAGCTTAATTCCAGCTAATATGTTCATGTAATATCTACCTCCTCTTGTAGTAAAGTTATTTTATTTGACTGATGTTAAAGAGTCTTAGCTTAAGAATAAATTGTGGATAGGTTCTAGCACGTCCTCCTTGAGGCATAACTCCTATCAACTTTTTTTAAGTTGTGGATAAAGCGATTGATATCGCATCCAAGCCTCTTCTAAGGTTGGATCAACAGATTGCGGAGTTGCAGCAAGCGTTGGTGTGGCTGCCAGTTTGATCGTGTCATTAGCCTCTGCGTATATGCCAATTCCTATACCAGCCAGTAGAGCAGCACCACGCGCGGAAGCCGCAGCAACTGTAGTTGCATAGAGGGGTATTCTCAATACATCAGTCAGTAATTGTTTCCAAGGCATTTCTGCGGTTCCACCGCCTGCTAAACGCAGTTCTGTCGCTTTAAAACCTGTGGCCTCAAGTGCCTCAAAACCTTGTCGCAAGGCAAAAGCAACTCCCTCTAAAGCTGCCCGCATCAAGTGCGCCTGTGTGTGATGAAGTCCCAGCCCTACCCATGCCCCGCGTACATAGGGGTCAAGGTGTGGAGTTCGCTCACCCGTGAGGTAGGGCAAAAATGTCAACCCTTCACATCCTGGGGGAACAGAAAACGCTTTAGTATAGACTTCCTGCCAGCTCAAGCCAAGGATTCCTCGCACCCATTCAAGCGCTAACCCGGCATTTTGCATTGCTGCAAGGGTGTACCACTGGTTAGGTAGGGCCGATCGATATAGATGGGTACGACCATGACGATCGATAATTGGTTGCGATCGAGGTGTAATGATTTGAGCGCCTGTGCCGATCGTTAGTTGAACCAAACCAGGCTCTAGTAGTCCGTTACCAAGCGCTGCCGCTGCCGTATCCGCCGCACCAGCGATAACGGGTAAGCGAACTCTTAAGCCAAGATGCTCTGAAGCAATAGTTGTGAGGTAGCCGGAGATCGCACTAGAGGGGATAATTTTTGGTAACCAATCACCACGTAGATTCAGCGCCCAGATTGCATCCTCTGCCCAGTTATCCGACACCACATCGTAAAGCAAAGTACCACTAGCATCAGATGGTTCAGTTGCAACTTCTCCAGTCATCCGTAACCGCAGCCAATCTTTTGGCTGAAGTGCCCAACGCGCTTCGGTGTAGACAGTAGCCTCGTGTTCTCGTAGCCACAACAAAGTGGGGCCAGCCATTCCAGCCGTAATCGGGTTGCCCAATCGCTCTCGAATAGGGGCATCGAGGGAATGATAAGTGTTAAGCGTGGCACTAGAGCGAGTATCTGCCCAGAGGATAGCAGGGCGCAAGGGCTGACCCGACTCCGAAGCTAGGACAACGCCGTGCATTTGCCCTGAAAGTGCGATCGCCAGTACCTGATCAGCGTGATTTCCTACAGCCTTCCTCACAGCCGAGGCAACAGCTAACCACCAATCTTCTGGCTCCGACTCAGCCCATCCAGGTTGGGGTGCATGAACAGGATAGGATGTTGATGCTTCACCTATAGTGGTTCCGTCTGTCGCTAGGAGCAATGCCTTAGCAGAGCCTGTTCCTAAATCAATTCCAAGCAGCATGATAGCTAATCCTCAAATCATTCAGTGTCTTAGCAAACGGGCGATCGCTTTTACCAATTCATCAGGTTCAACAGGCTTGGAGATATGCATCTGAAATCCCGCAGCTAAGGCTTGCTGCTGATTGATTTCTCCAGCATAGGCAGTAAGTGCGATCGCAGGAATCGTGCCTCCCTGTTCAGGTGACCACTTTCTAATTTGCCGAATCAGGGCATAACCATCCATATCGGGCATCCCAATGTCACATAAGAGTAGATCGGGAACAGATTGATTCAGGAGGGTCAATGCCTGTGGAGCCGAAGCTGCTGTCGTAACTTGTGCGCCAGATTGCATCAGGGTGAATGCTGCCAACTCCCGCATATCTGCATCGTCGTCCACAACCAAGACCTGAATACCTGCTAAGTCTGTCGCACTTTCTGCGTGCCTGTCATCAGAAGAGGGTTCCGGCTCTACGATGTTTAAC
Source organism: Microcoleus sp. B9-D4 (assembly GCF_036705105.1). NCBI lineage: Bacteria > Bacillati > Cyanobacteriota > Cyanophyceae > Oscillatoriales > Microcoleaceae > Microcoleus > Microcoleus sp. B9-D4. The sequence continues at coordinate 12,954 of NZ_JAUBTS010000081.1, read as the reverse complement.
GGTAGCCGGATGGTAAATGTAGCCCCTAAGTTCTGTCCTAAGCTGTCTACTTGAACGGTTCCTCCATGCAGTTCGGTAAAATGACGGACGATCGCCAGCCCCAATCCCAATCCGCCGAATTGTCGGGTTATTGTGCCATCTTCTTGACGGAAGTAGTCAAACACATGGGGTAAGAAGTCTCGTCTGATGCCTTTTCCAGTATCTTTGACTTGAATCTGAGCATACATACCAACCTGCTCTAGTTGCACCTCGATTCGTCCTCCGCCTGGGGTGAATTTCACGGCATTGGAAAGGAGGTTCCAGACTACCTGTTGGAGGCGATTCGTATCACCTGAAACCGTTCCTGAAATAGGATTAAATGTGGTCTGGATTTGAATGTGTTTGGCTTCGGCGGCCAGTCGTACCGTTTCTAGGGCGGCTTCAATCATTGCCGCTAGATTCACAGGAGCGACGTTTAACGTCATTTTTCCCTGCAGAATGCGCGAAACATCCAACAAGTCCTCAATTAATTGGGCTTGCAGCTTGGCGTTGCGTTCGATCGTTTCTAGGGCTTGCTCGGTTTTTGTGGCATCGAGGCGCCGACTTCGTAGCAATTTTGTCCAGCCCAGAATCGGGTTGAGAGGCGATCGCAACTCGTGGGACAATACGGCTAAAAATTCATCTTTAATCCGGTTAGCAGCTTCTGCTTTTGCGCGATCGCGTTGAGCCAATCGGTATAATTGAGCATTGTCGATCGCCAAGGAAGCACGACGCGCCAATTCCTCTGCCAGTTGCAAATCTGCTGAGGTATACCGTCGTCCAGATTCGGCACAGATAAAGGAAATGACCCCTAAAATTCGTGCCTGAGTTCGTAGTGGCACCGTCATCACAGAGCTGAATCCAACCTGCCGCAGCATCTCTAAATGCTCTGAATCACGCGCTGCCTGTACCAACAGTTCATCGGGAATCTGCGGCACTAAATCCGGTTGCCCAGTTCGTAATGTGTATGCAGCACCGCGAGCGTCCTCCGGGTTCAGCGGATACTTTTCTCTAATCTGATATGCCCATTCCAGTTTAGCCGGGTCGATGTGAGCAACTGCAATCTGCTCGATCGCACCATCCTCTTCTATGATGTGAACAGTACACCAGTCCGCTAATTCCGGCACTGTAAGCTGCGCGACTTGCTCTAGAGTAGTTTGATAATCGAGTGAGGATGCCAGCACCGCACTTGCCTCAGAGAGAAAGCGTTGGGCAAGCTCTAACTGCATTCGTTCCGTCACATCTACCACATAGACTAGAACCCCTTCGACCTGACCATTTGAGTTAACAGTTGGAAGATAGTAAACGTTGTAGTAACCGGGACGGCGATCGCTGCGTCCCGGAACATTCACTGCAAAGTTGGGTGAAATGAAAGGATTCCCTGTGGCGTAAATCTGATGGAAGACTTCAACTAATTTGGGATCGGATTCACCAAAAAGTTCTGGAATTGAATAGCCTAAGTGTTGCTCGCGGGTTAATCCATTAATTTCTGCTAATGCTTCGTTGATGGCAATAAATCTCTGCTGTGCATCTAACAGGGCAAGTCCAACCGGAGACGTGTCAAAAATAGTTGCCAGTTGGCGCTGTGCGGCTTCTGCTTCGGATCGTGCAAGACGCTCGCGTTCTAACAGTTGTTCTCGTTCTTGTTCTGCATACTTGCGCTGCGTCACATCCAGCACCAGCGATAACACCGAAATCATCCGTCCCGATTCGTCCCTGAGACTGGAGTTATACCAGTCGCAATGCACAATGTTGCGATCTTTCGTGTAATTGCGGTTGTATGAAAAAATATGGGGTTCTTCACCATAGACCAGCCGTTGGCAGACTTCAGTCACCGATTCGAGGTCTTCCTCAAAGACAAAAGGTATCTCTGTTAAAGATTTGCCCAGAATTTCTTCGGCTTTCCAGCCCAAAATCCGCTCTGCACCAGCAGACCACCGAATGATTTGAAAGTCTCGATTCCATTCAACGACTGCCATTGGAGAGTTTTCAACATGGAAGTTGAGCTTTTGTAGGGCTTGACGCAACGCCTCTTCTGCTTGCTTGCGTTCTGTGATATCAATGACAACTCCGATCGAGTGCTTGGGATTTCCCTGAGAATCATAAGTAAACTGTCCTCTCGCTTCAACCCAGTGAATGGAGCCATCTGACCAACGCAGGCGATATTCATGGTGATACTCCGCCTTGTCACCTATGGCTTGCTGAAGTTTTGCTTCGGTTTTTGCTAGGTCATCGGGATGAACCGCACTTGCCCAAACTTCATAGCTGGGTTCGCACTCCTTCGGTTGTAGACCCAGGATGGTGAAGTGTCCTTCTGACCAAAGCAATGCATCGGTCTGCATGTCCCAGTCCCACGTTCCCATGCGTCCGATTTTTACTGCCAGTTGCAGATGGGCTTCACTTTCGCGCAATCTCTCTTCTGCTCGCGATCGCTCCACGGCTAGCCAGGTTTTTTGAGCAATTCGCTCCATCACCGTCACATCTTCCTCCGTCCAGTGGCGAACAGAGACATGGTGCAACACAAACAATGCAACAAATCGTCCCTCTTTCACCAATGGAACACATAGCAGAGACTTGGTTTGGATTGCATCGAAGGCAGCAGCCCCCGCTCCAGCAGTCCGAGGATCGCTATCAACATCGTCCACAACGATTGTTCTGCCTTGCTTTAATTCAGCAATGAGTTTACTGCCAAACGAATCTAGGTGATGTCTACCCACCACGCTGATTACACCATTGCAATAATCGCGATCGACAATGACATATTCCTGCGTTGGATCAATTTCGCCGTAGGTACAGCGAGTGACACTAAAGTGTTGCCCTGTAGTACAAACCACCTGCCACATAATTTCTTTTGGATCTTGAATGGCACGAATCCCCTCATTCAATTCGATTAGGAATTGTTGAATTTCTTCTTTCTGCTGGAGGTTCTTGAGCAGTTGTTCAATTTGTTGCCTTGCCCGCACCTGGGCTGTCACTTCAATGTTATAAATCAACACACCCTGAATGGTTCCCTCAGCATCCCGCCAAGGTGTAAAGATGCAGTGGAAAAATGCCTCTTCCAACACCCCATCGCCGTTCCGATCCCAGTAAGTAGGTGACTCCTCCCGAATAAATGTTTCTCCCGTCCGGTAAACGCGATCGAGCGCTTCAAAGTAAATTTGTCCCTCTATCTCCGGGAAAACGTCCCGTATTGATTTCCCGATAATGTCTGGAGTGCGGCCAGTCCCTTCCAGATAGGTTGGATTGGCAAATTCATAGACAAGATCGGCACCTTTAACAATGCCAATCATCGCAGGCAATTGCATCAGGATGTCATGCAACCGCTTGCGTTCGGTTTCTGCTTCGAGTCGGGCAGATTGTTCTCGTTTTAAAAGGCGATCGCGCTCTGCTTCGATCTGTTTGCGTTCGGTGATGTCAACCGAAACGCCAACCATGCGAACTCCCTGTCCGGTTTCATCCAGATAAACTCGCCCCTGACTGTTGATCCAGCGCACAACTCCGTCGGGAGTAATTACCCGGTACTCCTGCACGTAGGACTTTTCGACCGCATTTGCCCCTTGAGCCGCTTGGATCACCCGTTGTCGATCGTCTGGATGAATGAGTGCAAAAAAGTCTTCTCCTGTCCCTTCATGAAAACCCCAAACGTCTAGAGCATTAGCAGAACACAGGACCTGATGGGTCGGCAAATCCATATCCCAGACCACCATCTGAGCCGCCGTCAGTGCCAATTGCAGGCGTTCTTGGCTCTCTCGTAATGACTGTTCAACTTGTTTGTAATCCGTCAAGTCTTGGAAGATAACAACGGCTGCAACAATCTGCCCCTGCTTATCTAAAATCGGTGCTGAGTTGGCGTTAATGAAAATGCGGCTACCATCATTTCGATCAATTTCCATCTCCTCGTTGGTAACGACTTCACCTGTTTTTAGCGATCGCGCTAAGGGCATATCTTCATGGGCATAGGGCTGACCATTAGAACGAAGTGGAATGTATGAAACGACGGCATCATATTCGTTAAGCTCAAGCGATGGTTCGTAGCCATACCCAACAATCTGCTTGGCTTGTTCGTTCGCCAGAACCAACTTACCAGATGCTGCATCGGCAATCATTACACCCGCAGGCATTTGTCGTAAAACGGCTTCAAATCGGGCGCGTTCAATTTCAAGCTCGTGCAATAACCGTTCTCGTTCTGCCTCTGCTTGCTTGCGTTCTGTAATATCGCGAAAATAAACTGCTACTCCAGCAGTCGAGGGATAGGCATTTGCCTCTATCCAACGCTGGACAGATTCCCCAAATTCTTCCCAGGAAACAGGAACCTGTTCCGTCATTGCCCGATGGAGTTCTCGATAGGGAATTGCACCAACCAGCTCAGGAAAAACCTCATTCCAAACGTGCTTTCCTAGTAGATATTCTGGTGTTTTGTGCAGGATTTGAGCCGCTGCCTGATTTACGTAAGTGTAGCGCCACTCGCGATCGAAGGCGACAAAAGCATCCGTAATGCTTTCCAGAATTGTTGCCACCTTGCGCTCAGTTTCTTGGACAGGGAACAACTGTTCGCCTTCAAGGGTGCGGGCAAAGTCTTCAATGACTTCAGAGCGAGAAATTCCTCGCCTGTGAGCCTCTTTATCGAGCGATCGCCATGCTGTATTAGTCAGAGATACGCTCACTCGTTGTTTCGTCTCCGAGTTCCAATTGCTAACAAATTTGCCTGTGGCGTCGCGCTTCATGAAGATTCATCCGTCTGCATACACGGTCTTCTCCATTGAACCTGAGTTACTCACTGAGGAGAATCAGCCTTAAGATAGATGCTTTGGCGAGAAAGAAGATACATAGGAAAGAATTACATCAATAAATATTGCGCTGTATTGGCGGCTGAATTTCCCTTTGCACTCGTAGACATAGAGCTGGGCTAGACGCGAGAATCGCACGGCTTTAAGGATCGCGAATTAAATAATTTACACTCTTGAAAGTGGGGAGTAGGGGTTGGGCGGGACGCCCGCCCTTTCTGGACGGGCTATAAGAGCCCATCCCACAAGAACCATCACGCATTTTAAGTTATTTAATTCTCATTCCTAACGTAGTGCAGCCGTAGCAGTGTCAAATAAGTTTCCTTACCGAGGCGGATGCTGCCTACAACAATCGGGCTAGCGTTCCTTTAGCACCAAACTCATGCAAACTACGCAACTGGTCACCAACAGCCTCGACGAAACGTGGCGACTGTACTAAATCTCCAAAAATTTCAGATAGGCCCAGTAATGGTCTGGGATCTAATTCACTCAAACTGGCGCGTTGAGTGAGGATGTCTGCTAATGGGTCATCAATGGGAATAGGTTGCCCTTGTTCATCATGACTATTGATGTATCGACACCAAGCAGCAATCGTCAAACTTAGGTAATCGATCGCACCTCCAAGTTCTAATTTATCGCGGATCGATCCCAAAACAAACTTAGGAATTTTTGCCGATCCATTCAGGCAAAGGCGTGGAAGCTGATCGCGAATTTTGGGATTGGAAAACCGTTCAATTAAAGTTTTTTTATAATCGTCTAAATCAATCCCAGGAACGGGTTGAAGCGTTGGTGTCACCTCATCCATCAGGTTAGCGACTGCTTGCTGAAACAAGGGATCAGCCATGACTTCATAAACGTAGGTATAAGCTGCCAGAGAGCCGAGATAGCCAATCAGCATATGGCTGGCATTGAGCAGCCGAATTTTCATCATTTCATAGGGATGAACATCCTTAGTCATCTGTACGCCAACGGATTCCCAATCAGGTCTGCCTGCACAAAAGGTATCTTCGATTACCCACTGGGTGAAAGGTTCCGCGACGCAGGGAAACGCATCATCAATACCAAACTGTTGGGCCACCATTTTGATATCTGCTGGGGTTGTCAGCGGAGTAATGCGATCGACCATGCAGTTGGGAAATGCAACGTGTTCAGCAATCCAACTTCCTAAATCCCGATCGCGCATTTGGGCAAATGTCGTTAGCATTTTCCGCACCATGTTGCCGTTGCCCTGGATATTGTCGCAGGACAAGACTGTAAAGGGTGCCAACCCCTGTTGACGCCGCTTGGAGAGTGCGGCTGTCAAAAAACCGTATGTCCCAATTGGTTGGTCAGGATGTTGCAAATCGTGCTGCATCGTCGGGTGGTTGACATCGAAATTGCCACTTCCTTCAATGTAGTAGTAGCCGCTTTCAGTGATCGTTAGAGTAACAATTCGGCATTGGGGATCTGCTAATGCTTCAATAACTGCTTGACGATTGTCTGGTGCAAATAGATATCGAGTAATTGAACCAATGATCCGAGCGCGATCGCACTCAGGCGATTGCTCAACTAAGGTATACAAACAATCTTGGGGTTGAAGGGCATCCCGTATTCGCCTGTCATAGTCATTGTCAAGCAATCCAACCCCACAGATTCCCCAGTCACTACCAGGATGCTGATGGAAATAATCATCAAGATAGAGCGCTTGGTGCGATCGATGAAATCCACCAACCCCAATATGCACAATTCCATTAGTAATTTGATGGCGATCGTACTTGGGTACGCGCACGTTTCCAGGTAAACGAGACAGGGATGCTTGATTCAGCTTGATTGTTGAGTTTGTGCTGGTATTGCTGTTCATCTTAATGTATGACCTTGTGATGACGGCTGATTATCAGTATTGCAGGATGGTTGAAAAAGGTGGACTCTATTTTGGCGGATCTGCATGGCAAGTCGATCGCAAAACCGATCGCCGATGAAGTTGTCGCCCAAGCTATTCTTGAGAATATCTAACTTTTCAAGGGTTGCCGATCGCAGATGAAAAGACAACCCAGAGCCCCACTTCTTTGTTGAAACCCTGATTGCCCTGAATCAATGTGATTCAGAAGTCGGGGCTCTGCGGGGAAGCATAATAAAGTTGGGTACATCAACTCATCCTATTCGGTAAACCCCTATGGTTCAAAACGTTGTGATCATTGGATCGGGTCCGGCTGGACTGCTACTGGCACATTATTTATTGCGTCGGGGCAACTATCATATTGATATCTATGAACGTCGTCCCGATCCTCGGTTGACTGATGTTTCTGGAAACCGCACATTTCCGCTCTCGCTTCAGGAACGGGGCAGAAAAGCCATTCGAGCCATTGCTGGGTTAGAGGAGGCGATCGCCGCTCAAAGTGTGTTCTGTCACGGGACGATTATTTATCGGAAAAAGGGGAAATCCCGACGGATTCCTCGCGAAAATCCGGTTCTCACAATTGATCGCAATCGCCTCGTGACGATTCTGTTAAAGCAATTAACCGAAACCTCTAATCCGAATCAGGTTAAAGTACATTTCAACTGTGAATGTACGGCTGTGGATGCAACGGCTAAAACCGTGATGCTGAAACCTTCAGAAGGAGATAGCTTTACCGTTCACTACGATCTACTGGTGGGTGCTGATGGGGCGCGATCGCAAATTCGAGACTATTTAGTCGAGAATGCAGGCTTGCCGTGTTCCCAAAGCTATGTTCCAGATGCCTATAAATCTGTGTTTTTAAGTCGGCTCAATCCGACTGCTGGAGTGGAGTTAGAACCGAATAAAGTCCATGCCTGGAATTTGAATAATAAAACCCGGATGCTGATGGTACCCCAGCCCGGAGATCAGTTGAATGGCGTGATTATTTTTGATGCACAGACTAATCCCCTAGAAGGATTATCCACGAAAGAAGAAGTCAAGGCATTTTTTGAGGAAAATTTCCCGCTGTTTGGTCAGTTGATGTCGTGGGAAGAAGCGGAAGCGTTGTTGAAGCGTCCAGTGGCAAAGGTGCTAACGGTACGCTGCGATCGCTTTCATGAGGGCGATAGTGTGTTGCTGATTGGCGATGCTGCTCATGCGGTGTCTCCCTCGATTGGGCAGGGGTGTAATTCTTCGTTAGAAGATGTGCTGATTTTGGGACAATTGTTGGAGCAGTATGGGGATGATTGGGGGAAGGTTTTGCCGCAGTTTTCACAGCAGCGAGTCCCGGATGCCCATGCCTTGCAAGAGTTATCAAATTATTCGTTTCCTCGCACGAAGTTGTTGGTGGTTGAGTTTTTCTTGCGGTTGACGATAGGAAGGCTATTCCATCGATGGTTTCCCCGTTTAGTTAAGCCGTCTGTGTTTGATTTGGTGTTAGATACGGACTTGTCTTATTCGCAGGTGTTGAGTCTGAGCCAAGGTTGGATTCATAAAGTGAAGCGTTCGATGGCCCAGAATTCTTGATATTCAGCAACGCCATTTTTCACCATCGTAAGTCAGGGCATCAAGCCTAGGCGTGATGCCCCGTGTTCTTACACTGGCGTTGCTGATAATAGACCGATAAGATCCTCCATCCGCTCGATAACTTGGTGGGCACCAGCCGACTGAAGATTATCTGCACGGCTGCTTCGTTCATCCTCGCTTATATGAGTTCCCCCTACATAACCGATAATCTGCCCAATTCCAGCGGCAACGGCAGACCTTACCCCACTGATAGAATCTTCAATTGCCACGCAATCGGAAACTTCAGCGTTCAGACACTTCACTGCATGTAGGTAGATGTCAGGAAGCGGCTTGGGACGGGGAACGGGGAGAGAGTCGTGAGCGCTAAATATCTGCTCGCTTGGGAAATAGTCAGTCAGGGCTGCAGCACCAAGGCAAGCACTCAGCCGCTGTAAGCTGCTGTTACTTACTAGCGCATATTGAAATCCGTCGTCGCGCAGGTAAGACAGCACTTGGGGCGTTCCGACCGTCGCTTTTGCTTCTACAGTAAGCCGTTCGATCGCTCTCTTTTCTTCTTCAGCCACTAGCTTGTCAATATCGCGCTCATTAAGACTGGTTAATGAGTCTGGGTAGAGCTTTTTGAGTATTTCCCTGTAGGGTTTCCCGGCGAAGCTTTTAACAAAGTCCTCAAGCTCATAATGTTGAGCGCCAGGGAACTCACGAGCCACTTCATTTGTCAGCCTCCATGCGCTTTTAAGTGCTATGGTTTCACTGTCAACAACAGTTCCGTCATGATCGAAAAGTACCACCAAATCATGCTGAAGCTGTTTCATTTAAAAGACCTCCCTCACTGTAATTCTTAAGCGTAGTCAATAGTCCGTGGGTCTGGAGATCTTGCAAAGCCCTGTGGCATTCATTATCTACAACCTCTGTCTGTTCGCAATTCTCCAATCCCAGAATCCCACTAATTACCGCGCCTTTTTGAATGGCTGTAATTGCGCTTTGGGTATCCTTGGCATAATAGGGCTGACCAGACTCGCTCGCCTCCTCTCTGACTGCAAGAAGCCACGCTGCAACAGGAAGTATAATACGCTTCATGCTGATTTTTCGGCTATAAGCATCCTCAAGTATCGGAAATATATACTTGCCTACTTTCCTCGCTGTTTCTGAAGAGATTCTCTCAGTAGTATCGGGAAGATCTTCGTTACTCAGCCTTAGTAACACCTGCTCCATATATTGTTCGCACATCTGGCGAGGCACTGGTGTTGCTGCTGCGATATCGTCCATGAGAAGCCGAGTAAACAACTGGAATTCCGGTAGGGCGATCGCCTCGTGCATATACTCTATACCTGCTCTTACAGCTAAACAGGCTATGAAGGAGTGTACTGCATTCAAGAATCTCGACTTCATATACAGAAAGGGAGTGATGTCGCTAGTCATAATCACCCCCGTATCTTCCCACTGGGGTCGATCGCCTGTGAATTTGTCTTCCACGACAAACTGCCAAAATGGTTCGGTTACAATGGGTGCGCGATCGCGAACCTGCAACAGTCGGCTGGGGTAGTTATAGTCGGATTCCTGTTCTTGAGGCACAATCCTGTCTACCACTGAATTAGGGAACGTGGCGTTATCCCTGATGTATTCTGCAAGTTGAGGATCGATCATATCAGCGTAAGCTAGCACTGCTTTTCGCAGGATCTCCCCATTTCTCGGGAGGTTGTCGCAAGAAAGTGTGGTGAACGGGGCCATTTTGCGATCGCGTCGTCGGCGTAGCGCCTCTACTATAAAGCCAATTGCAGTTGTTGGAGTGGAAGGATTTCGCAGATCGTGCGCGATGTCTTCATTCGTTGTGTCGAGATTAAAACTCTTGTCTAGATGGTAGCCTCCTTGAGTAATAGTAAGAGTCACCAGATGCACAGAAGGAGACGCCATCTTTTCAAGCACATATTCGCACTTCTCTCTACCATTAACTATTTCCCTGATAGAACCGATAACTTCCGCTTCCTCACGATTTTTAGCGCGACTAGAATGTTTGGTCAAAGTGTAAAGGAATCTCTGCGGTTTCAACCTAGTAATGGTCTGTTGACTCTTGAGGCTAACCCCACAAATTCCCCATCTCTGCTCTTGGGAATCCTTCTGTGCAAGATAGTTATGTATTATGTAGGCAAGGTGCCCCCTAAAAAAACGACCTGGCCCGAAATGGACGATACCAGTCTTAAGCGCCCTCCTGTCGTAAAGAGACTGTTGCCTCCACAAACCAGTTACAGTACCGAAGCGAGAACTTGAAGAAACACTGGGCGGTCTGAGTAAGTTAACCATGAGACTTCTTAAATAAGTTTGATAAGGTAAAATGAAAATTGGTCAGTCTGGGTATACCCAATGACCTACAAGCAACACAAATGTCTCAAACTGCGAAAATTTCGGGTATCCTTTGTGCCATCTACAAAGAAGCGTATTACCAGATGGTAGTTAGGGTGTGACAGATAGAGCCGAGAAAGAAAAAATCAGGTAAACCTAATTAAGAATCAAAGCTCAATTGGTCATTAACCTGAAGTAAGGCACAAGGGTACGCGACCTACTGCAACTTTGTTCAACTTTGGCCGGTGCGTAAGCCGAATGTATGTCCTATAAGGGGCAAATAGAGTGCTTTTAATTCTGGCTTGAGATTCCCCAATAACTCTGTAGGCGTTGATGTTATTTCCCTGGGTCGCTGCTATCCTCCCTATTCAGGAGAATCTACAAACAATTCTTTAGAGGTACTTATAACACCAGGGTAATTAGGGTCTGACAGGTAGAACAGAGAAAGAAGAAATCAGGTAAACTTAATTAAGTATCAAATATCAAGCAGTCATTAGCCTGAAGTAAGGCACAAGAGTACGCCACATACTGCCACTTTGTTTAGCTTGGGCAAGTGCGTAAGTCGAATGTCTTTCCTATAAGGCGCAAATAGACTGCTTTTAAATTATGCCTTTAGATTACCTAATAACTATGTACACTTTGTATGTTATTTACCTTGGTCGCTGCTATCATCTGTCTTCAGGAGAATATACAAATAATTCTTTAGAGGGACTTATAACCACAATCAAGCGTATACTTCGCTACAAGCAGTTAAGTTAGAGTTTGGCGTTTGTGTAGCAAGCGTCCAAAAACAACGCTTGCCTTGAAAAGTCCTGTCTGTAGCGGATGGCTGATAAGCTGTGTTGCATCTAGATTGCCTATGGTATTAGAGAGGGAGAGGGGGAGAAGAGGAGAGGGGGAGAGGATTTGAGGATTTTTGATGGGGACTCGAAATATACAATTTAAATGCACAACAGCTTACAGCATTGCAAGTCCGTTTCAGTCTGTCCATAAATTTCTAAAGTTTCCTCACTCATTCTATAAAATTGGAATTACGACTCGACTAATTGAGGAAGGGAGGAACGGATAGCCGAAGTGCAGTGGGATGTCAGAGCGCATTACTCAGAGGTTGCCATCAAATTGCTGGGATTGTGGGAACACTGAGGGAATGTGGGACTGTACTTCAAACACCGCTACAAAGCGTTTAATTATCGCATCGAGAAACTGACAGAGTATTTCGGGTTTCCAACTGTCAAGCGCACCCTATGGGATTTGTTTGAAATGGAGCCAAAAGTGCGAGCGTGATGTTGAGTTGAATACGATCGGCTTGTGCTGGGTGAGGTTGAGTGGGATGTGCGGGTTCGGGGTGAGTGCGATCGTCAAACAATAACCTAGACGAACGCCACCTGCGATTTCTAATTCAGCTTCAGGGAACTGCGAAGCGTTTTTGAATGCGCCCAAAAGAATGGAAACAGTCTCAATTAGATTCTGTCAGGAACTACCATTCTCCACAAAATTTTTTAGCTTTGAAGCGTTCCTCACTGCATTTCCCTCTCCGTCGTTGTTGAAGTAGACGAACACGCTTCGCCCCTGGCTTTCCCACTCGTGGATGCGATCGGCCCACCAATGCAAATCATCATCAGAGTAGGAGCCGCCGTAGAGATTGTTGGCGTCGGGGCCGTGGAGGCGCACATAGACGAATGAACCCGTTACACGCAGGATACACGGAAGATTGGCGCCGCTCATCACGCAGTAAGCCGCTCCTTCGCGTTCTAGCAGCGAAAATACCTCTTCTGTGTGCCAGCTTGGATGTCGGAATTCCACAGCTACTTTGATCCAGGGGGGAACCTGTTCTAGAAAGTAAGCTAGGCGGGCTAAATCGCAGCCGAACTGGGGAGGGAGTTGGACGAGCAGAATACCCAGTCGTGAGCCCAGGCATTGAAGTCCCTCACTCATGCGTTCCAACCACTTTTCTGGCGAGTAAAGACGCTTGGAGTGCGTTAGACCACGGGGCGCTTTTACGGTCATCAGAAATCCTTGAGGGAGGCGCTCTCGCCAGCTAGCAAAGGTAGTGTTTGGTGGCCAGCGGTAGTAGGTGCTATTAACTTCGACGGTTTGATAGTGCTGGATGTAGCGATCGAGCCTAGAGCGAGGCGGTAGCTGGTGGGGATAAAGCACACCTTCCCAATGGTCGTAACTCCAACCTGAAGTGCCAATATGAACAATCACATCCCGGTTCGTTATCGCTTCCATGATTCGGCTTGAAATCGCTACTACACAATCTTTCGTCCCAGCAGAGAGGGACTAAGAATTTTATATAGGACTTACGCATTGACAAAAAACATTATCTATGTATTCTAGACAATGCCACCACTACTAAAGTTTGCTAAAATA
>NZ_JAUBTS010000080.1:0-25798 GCF_036705105.1 Microcoleus sp. B9-D4 | reverse complement strand
ATGAAGGCGATGATGTAGCAAATTGTGGCGCTCAGGAGTGTAGGAATCATCAAGACTCCGAACCAACCGATGTAAATGCGGTTGTCTGTGCTTGTGACCCACTCGCAGAAGCGTTCCCAGACGTTGGCGCTTTCGCGCTGCTGTAAGGTTGTTGTCATGGTTTTATGATTGCTGTATTTGGTTGTCAATGTTCGGATGATGTTTATATTATTACGCCTATCGTTAAGGTTTGTAAAGGGGTTTGACGACAGTTAAACTGATGATGGTCATCAGGAAAGCTGATGAAACCAGAGACAGGGGCGAAAAAAGCCCATTGCTAGACCGATCGAGATGACACCTTAATTAGGCCCGCACCAACTCCAACCGATATCGGTACAAAGCCACAGGATGCCCCCCAGCAGCAAAATAATCCGGGTCTTGTGGCGACAAATAAATCGCTGTCACCTGATCCGCCTCAATTCTTTTACTCGCAGAATCGCCATTTTTCCCGCCTCCAACAACTCGATAAGCCGTTGTTGTCTCCACCTCGTTTAAATAAATATCAGACTCTCCCCGAAAAATCTGCTGAGAAATCTCTGTAGACACAAACTCGCGAGGATTCGGCGTCTCAGTTCCCCGACTGGTAACAATCGAAATTAATTGGCGTTCCCCTTTCAAAACAGTAATTTGGCGGTTGGGATTGGTCGGATCGACTTTCACCGAAACTACGCCTCGCTCGCCTAAATAAGCCTTGGCAATATTCAAACCGTTAAAAGTGCGATCGGCTACAATCTTTTGAGCCTTTTTCAATGTATAATTATAAATTAACCCAATATTTTTTTCCGGTTGAAATCGAACTTTAAATAATACAGGATGCTGCAAATACTGGCGGTTGCTTTCAAACCCAGGCGTGACAATATTTGGCGCTAAAGGAGCGGCTAAATCCACCAAAGTGCTAGCAACATTCCAATTCCCCGCCATCCACTCGGGATATACCAAATCTCCCTTAGCTACAGCGATAGGAGGCTTGCTTTCCCAATTGGGAAAACTCGATAGGCGATCGCCCAAAACCCCCGCTCTCGCAACGCCACCCCACAGCAACACCAGCAAAACCAAACAAAAACTCCAAAATACCTTCATACCCAATTACATTCAAACAACTAATTTTCGGTCTCTCTTTCTCTTCTCTGCGTTCTCTGCGCCCTCTGCGGTTCCTTAATTCAAAAATTAGACAACAAATCAGTTAAACATCATATTTTATACCATTTTCATAAACAGGCAAGATGCCTGTTGCACAAAAATAAATGTTCTGCTTGTGGGGAGTAGGGGTTGGGCATCCTACCCGCCCCCAATATGCAATTCAAAGGTGGAAAAACCTATCTTTTAAAGCGCCTCAACAGGTGCAGGTTCCCAAACCTCCCCATATTTTTCCTTCAAGTCGTGCCAATTTTCCACCTGTCCTGGTTCGTATTCTCCCGGCTTTCCCCACTGCAAAAACGCGCTCAAAGCAGCCTCATTTTGTTCGTCTAGAAAACGAATTGCATAAGTAGTGAAATTGCCTCTTTTCGCCTCACCCGTTTCAAACTTCACCTGTTTTATTTTGTCCATATTTAGGTGAAACTCAAATATTTCGGCGTGCATATTGGCATATTTACCCTTCGGCAACTCCGCATAAAACAGCTTGTGAATTGAACCGCGCACTTCCAGCACCGCCGCGCTGCTAGTCACGATTAAACGCAGCGTTCCCAATTGTTCGCAAGCTTCCAAGAATTCTTTCAGATTAGGCATAATTTAATTGGGGAATTGGGTATTGGGCATTGGGAATTGGGCATTGGGCATTGGGCATTGGGCATTGGGCCCAAGAGCCTTGGGCATTGATTATTGGTAATTAAAAACAACAATAACTAACAACCAACAACAACTGACTAATGACTATGTTTCGTGCAGTTCGTAAGCAGCGACAATCCGCTGCACTAGAGGATGTCGCACCACATCCGCCTGAGAGAATTCGCAGAAAGCAATGCCCTCAACGTTGCGTAGAATGTTTTGGGCAACTGACAATCCCGACTGTTGGTTTGGCGGCAAATCTGTTTGAGTGATATCCCCCGTCACTACCATTCTCGATCGAAAGCCCAGACGAGTCAACACCATTTTCATCTGAGCCGGCGTCGTATTTTGAGCTTCGTCCAAAATTACGAAAGCATTGCTGAGAGTGCGCCCCCGCATATAAGCTAAAGGAGCTACTTCGATCAAGCCTCTTTCCATTAAATCCGCCATTTTTTCAGGGTCGATCATTTCTTGCAGGGCGTCGTAAAGCGGGCGCAAATATGGATCGACTTTTTGCTGCAAATCTCCCGGCAAAAACCCTAATTTTTCGCCAGCTTCCACGGCTGGCCTGGTTAAAATCAGCCGTTCGTACTGCTTGCTCAACAGCGCTTGCACGGCGAAAATAGCAGCTAGAAATGTTTTGCCAGTACCAGCGGGGCCAATGCAAAATGTCAGGTCGTGCGTGCGTACTGCTTGGACGTATTGCCGCTGCTTGAAGGTTTTGGCTCTAATTTCTTCGCCGCGGCGGGTTCTGGCGAGAACGTCTCGTTGCAAGTCTTGTAAATCGCCTTGGCGGTTGGTATCCAAAGCTTGGCGCGCCGTCTGGATTTCAACTCCGGTAATATTTTTGCCGGATTTCCAATAGTCGGAGAGCGATCGCACTAATTTATGACACAATTCTACTTGACTTTTTGTGCCAGAAATCAGCAGTTCTTGCCCTCGCATTACCAGGGTAGCACCGGTTTGCTTAGAGATCATTTTCAGGTTTTCTTCTTGATTACCGGCCAGCGACATTGCACTTTGGGTGCTCGGTAACTCTATTGTTAGTTTTTCATTCATGCCAACATAATCTCCTCCAAATAAGCAATTAAAAGTTAACAACTAAACCTTCCACCAGTCACTATTTGCGAACAAAAAGACGCCCGTTACTAGGTTTTACCTAGTATCTAAGGCGTCTTTTAGATTTAGCTCCCAAATGAGTTTGGTGCTTGAGGCACAAATCAAATCTCCCTTCTATTAAGTCAGGCAATTTTAGATTTTAGATTTGAAATTTTAGATTTTAGATGAACCTGATGCCGCTGACATTTGAAATTTTAAATTTTACATTTGTTTCCGATCGCAAAACCGGCAATTTCAAACCAAACGGGGCTTGTAATACAAACTCTACAACAGGCAATCTAAAATCTAAAATTCTTTCTGGTTTCTGCAGTTAGTTAATAACCGGGAGTATTTCTGCTCGTTCTAAACGTAGGTGTGTTAGTACGGCGAGGTTGTTCTCTCGGAGTTCTGCTAGCCAAGGGACTCGGCGACGGAGGTGGCGTCCGGGGTCGGAAGTCGCCTCGCGGCTCCCGCGAGCCACGATCTGGGCGGTCGCGATCCGGGCGATCGCGATCGCCCCTGGGCGGGCCAGATCCACGATCGCCCGCTTCACCATCGTATATATCTAAGTAGAGGGACTGACCCGCCGTCTGCGCCACTGCTTCAAGCGTAGTTCTAATTGCCTGAATATTGCGTCCACCCCTACCGTAAACCCGGCCTTTGTCGGGATCTTCAAAAGCCAGCCTAACCCAGACCCGCGATTGGCGCGGGTGCAGTTCGCAATCAACCCGCAAAGAGCCGGGGGTCTCTAAAAAAGGCCCAATTAAAAACTTAACCAGTCCAGCATAGTTGGGACTAGCTGACTGTTGCTGTGCTGGATTCAACGTTGGCTCCGGCTCCGACTTGTTCAAATACATGGGCTTTTCTCAGGATGTCACGCACGGTGTCAGTTGGCTGAGCGCCGTCTTGCAGGCGCTTGACAATCGCTGGAACATCCAGCCTGGTTTCGTTATTTCTGGGGTTGTAATAGCCGAGCTCTTCTAGGGGACGGCCGTCGCGGCGAGTAGAACTGTTCATCGCTACAATCCGGTAGCTTGTCTCGCGTTTTTTCCCGTATCTCTTCAATCGCAGTTTGATCATCTTCTTGCACAATAGTCTTGTTCCAATTCTAAGCTATTTTGTCAGTGCTCCTTCCCCGAACCTCAACTAAACCCCTATTTCTTAACCTCCCACCAAAATATCGCTACGATTTGCTGCCCCCAAGGCAGGTCTGGCGCCGTCAATGTGCGGTGTAATTGCTACTGGCAAAATCGATGCAGTTCCCCACTGCTGCACCAATTTTTGCAAAAATATATCTTGCTGCGCTCTCAAAGAGTCCCAATCGGTGCCGCGATTAATAATTGCAAACCACACTAAACCCCGATCGCGCGTGGGTATAGCTCCAGCCAAAGCAATCACCGTGTCCAAAGTACCAGTTTTCACCACAGCCGATCGCGGAATGTGTCGATTTTCCAAAGTTCCTCGATCGCGCCCGGACACCGGAAACAAGTCAGCAATCGTCAGCCCAGTAGTCTGAAGGTTGCGGGCGATCGCCTGCATCATCCCACAAGCCGCCCTCGGAGACATCCGATTTTCCACTCCCAATCCCGAACCGTTAACTAATTGAAGTTCCTCCTCCGGCACCCCCGCAGCCCAACTCGCTTGCTGCTGCACTATCTTTGCCCCGCCCAAATCGTCGGCCAGCATCTGAGCCATTTCATTGTCGCTGTGGACGTTCATCTGCTTGAGAATTTCGGCTAAAGGAAGCGATCGGCGTTTCAGCAGCAAACGCCCCGAAGTCACAAATTTCTCAGCAATGACGCTGCCGGCCACCGTTACTTGCGGCTTTCTAGTTCCGGGAGCCATCTTAGAATACATTGCCACCACGTCCGCAGGCCAATTGCTACCCTCAAGAGCTTGCCGCAGTATCTCCCCCGCCACCAGAGGATCTGACTCGTAATTCATGCGAAAATTGCCTGTCACCACCAAATTTCCCGCCACGCGCTCGATACCCATTTGATTGAGAGCATTGCCCACGGCGATCGCCTCCTCCCACACAAACAGCGGATCGCCCCCGCCGCTGACCACCAAATCTCCCTGCAACACACCATTGCTAATCGGCCCGGTTCCCCGGAACCGCGTTTCAAACTGATAATCCGGGCCCCAAGTCTCCAGCGACGCCAGAGAAGTCGCAATCTTAGTCAGCGAAGCCCCAGGCATCAGCGTCTTGCCTTGCTGACTTACCAGCGGCACCATTCCCGCTTGCACCCAAATTCCCTGATTCCCATCAATCAGGTTCTTGTCTTTCAACTCTTTTAAATATTCCCGCACCGTCGCTTCTGCTGGCAAGTCTGGATTTGCCGCATTTATTCCCCCAAAAGCCAAATCTTGGGCCACCACTAACCCAGGTATCCCTCCCCGCCAAGCCAGCACTGACGCAGCATTAGGTGCGGCACTGCCTACCCCAGCCATGTCCAGCCACAGAGACATCATCCCTGAGCTAAATAAATCCAGCATTTTTTACTCCTAAAGTCAATCGATTTTAGATTTTAGATTTTAGATTTCAGATTGAAGAAAGCGCTCCCACTGATAAATCCGGGGGCAAGTGATGAGGATAGGGAGCTGTTTTTTCGCTCCACGGATGAATCCGGGGTTCCCGGACTAAAGTGCTTGCGGTCATGTAAACTATTGCATTGATTTTTTCAATAGGCAGTCAAAAATAGTAAAGTAGTGACAAAACAAGTTCTATCAGAGTAGTCGGAAATAAGAATTGTCCGATCGCCCTAGCGAGCGGATTTTAGTTCTTTATTCAGACTTGTGGATTCACGCTCCTGACTTCCTGGTAGAATTTTTAGTGTTTCTCAAACATTGGTCAATGGGATCGACACGCGCAAGAATTGCAATAGACGCTATGGGTGGGGATCATGCCCCCGCCGAAGTTGTAGCTGGAGCGCTTAAGGCACAAGAAGAATTAGGCGTAGAGATTTTGCTTGTGGGCGACCCACAGCAAATAGAAGACTCGCTCCGGCAACAAGACGCGATCGGCCGCGTCTGTACAGGTCAGCTAGAAATCGTTCCTTCTGAAGGAGCGGTGGAAATGCACGAAGAACCTTTAAGTGCCCTCAAACGCAAGCCCAACGCTTCGATTAACGTAGCGATGAACTTGGTAAAGCAGCAGCAAGCTGATGCTGTGGTGTCCGCCGGTCACTCCGGCGCGGCAATGGCTGCTGCCCTGCTCAGGTTGGGGCGGCTCCCCGGAATCGATCGCCCTGCGATTGGTGCGGTTTTGCCGACAATGATACCGGGCAGCTCTGTACTCATTCTCGATGTCGGTGCTAATGTGGACTGCCGCCCCAAATTTTTGGAGCAGTTCGCTCTTATGGGAACTATTTACAGCCAGTGCGTGCTCGGCGTCGCCGAACCTAAAATCGGCCTGCTCAACATTGGCGAAGAACCTTCTAAAGGCAACGACGCAGCCGTGCGAACCCACCAGTTATTGGTGGACAACCCGAACATTCCTTTTGTGGGCAATGCCGAAGGCCGCGACGTGCTGTCGGGGAAATTCGACGTGATTGTCTGCGACGGGTTTGTCGGCAACGTGTTGTTGAAGTTTGCCGAAGCGGTGGGCGAAGTCGTGGTGCAAGTGCTTAAGGAAGAATTGGCAGCCGGACTCAAAAATCAAATTAGCGCTCCCCTCTTGCAAGAAAGCCTCAAGGGGTTTAAGCAGCGGGTAGACCACGTTGAACACGGCGGCGGTTTGCTATTGGGCGTTGCTGGAGTTTGCATTATCAGCCACGGTTCGTCTCAAGCTGCCTCGATTTTTAATGCCATTCGTTTGGCGAAAGAGGCTATTGACAACCAAGTGCTGGAGCGAATTCGATCGTCCAATCACCAAAGCGCTCTGGAACAAGAAGCTGTGAATTAGAGGCAGTAAGTAGAAATTAAAAATTAAAAATGTAAAATTAAAAATGTCAGCTTAAACAAGCGGTTTTGCTTTTAAAAAAGTAATCTCAGCAGTTTAAAAAATAATTTTAATTGGTAGTTTTTAATTTTTAATTTCTAGATCGAACAGCGAGTAAATGGAGAGGAATGTTGCAGCAATCAGGGTTCGGCATTGCCGTCACAGGTAGCGGTTCTTGTACACCGCAGGTTTCACTGGATAATAACGGTTTGAGTCAGATAGTAGAAACGAATGACGAGTGGATTGGGGCGCGGACGGGCATTCGTTCCCGCAGGCTGGCGGACGATCGCACTTCTTTGTGCGATTTAGCCACAGAGGCATCTCAAAAGGCGATCGCAATGGCAGAAATTTCGCCGACAGATATCGATTTAATTATTTTGGCGACTTCCAGTCCTGACGATTTGTTTGGCACGGCCAGTAAAATTCAATATCAGTTAGGCGCGACAAAAGCTGTGGCTTTTGATTTGACAGCAGCTTGTTCGGGCTTTATTTTTGGTTTAGTTACAGCCTCGCAGTTCATTCGGACAGGGGTTTATCAAAATGTTTTGCTAATCGGAGCAGATATTTTGTCTCGCTGGGTGAATTGGTCGGATAGGGGTACTTGCATTCTATTTGGAGACGGTGCAGGTGCGGTGGTATTGCAAGCTTCAGAAGTCGATTCCTTTTTGGGATTTGAAATTCGCAGCGACGGCACACAAAATTCGTCTCTAAATTTGGCTTACAAAGCCGAGTCAAAAGAATTAATTGAGGGCGTCAGCGTCGGAGTGGGCGGATTTGAACCCATCACAATGAATGGTCAAGAAATCTATCGCTTTGCCGTGAGAAAAGTGCCGGAAGTCATAGAAAAAGCTATGTTTCGGGCAAATGTCAGCGCTGCTGAAATTGACTGGCTGTTGTTGCACCAAGCCAATCAGCGGATTCTCGATGCAGTTGCCCAAAGGCTAAAGATTCCCCCCGAAAAAGTAATCAGCAATTTGGCGAATTACGGCAATACCTCAGCGGCTTCAATTCCCCTTGCCTTAGACGAAGCCGTGCGTATGGGTAAAGTTAAAGCGGGTGATACTATTGCTGCTGCTGGTTTCGGTGCAGGTTTGACTTGGGGGGCTGCGATTTTTCAATGGGGAAGGTAATATTTGGCGGCCGGCTGTAAACTTGCTCCGGTTATTGTCGGGAGTTCGATCGAGTAAAATACAAATCCTTTAACACGCCATACATAGGGCAAGGTTCGCAGCGGTGCACCACCCGGACAACAGTTATTGACAAGCGCGTGCTCAAAGGGAAAATCCTCTATTCTTCGATCGACTTTCCCCGGTTTGAAGGTTGAAAATTGTGCTACGCCTATTAATCAAATTAAAGTAGCAAAAAAAAATAAACCTGGTAAAAATCGCAGTTAGATGTTATAATTATGAGTCGCGAGTAGATAGTTCGTTAACCGAAAGATAGCGGATACCAGCGAGCGAACTTAGAAGCGGGAAAGAAAGAATTTTTGCAATCACCAATTAGCAACCACCAATTAGCAGATTACCGGAAAAATGACTAAAACAGCATGGGTATTTCCCGGACAAGGTTCCCAGGCGATCGGGATGGGTGCAGACTTATTAAACTTGCCAACAGCCAAAGCCAAATTTGAGCTCGCTAAAGAAATTTTAGGCTGGTCTGTCCCGGAAGTTTGCCAAAAAGAAGAAGCAAAACTATCTCGGACTCTCTACACTCAGCCTTGCTTGTTCGTAGTAGAAAGTATTTTGGCCGACTTAGTGCGAGAGAAAAGCGATCGGCCAGCGGTAGTTGCCGGTCACAGTTTAGGAGAATATGTTGCCCTCTACGCAGCAGGCGTCTTTGACTTTGAAACCGGATTGCGCTTAGTCAAACGTCGCGCCGAACTCATGGACACTGCCTCCGGCGGTCAAATGGTGGCTTTGATCGGGTTCGACAGGCAGGAACTAGAACTGCAAATTCAATACAGCCGAGACGTAGTGCTGGCAAACGACAACAGCGAAGCACAAGTCGTGATTTCTGGAACGCCCGCAGCAGTAGAAGATTTGCTTGCCAAAATCAAAGTCAAACGCGCTGTTAAATTGAATGTTTCCGGTGCGTTTCACTCTCCCCTGATGGCCGGGGTGGCGGCCGAGTTTCAACTAGCCTTAAAGTCTGCAAGGTTTTCCGATGCTAAAATGCTGGTTCTCTCGAACGCAGAACCCTCAGCCACTACCAGCGCAGCCACTTTAAAGCAGCGGTTGACTCAGCAGATGACCAAAGGCGTGCGTTGGCGAGAAATTTCTCTGCAATTGCCACAACAAGGAATCGATCGCGTAGTGGAAATTGGCCCCGGCAAAGTTCTCACAGGTTTGATCAAACGGACTTGTCCCGATTTAGCACTGGTAAATGTTAGCAGTTTTGCAGATTTGCCCGCTTAATCTATTTTTAGCCTGTTATTAAATGGCAGGTTATAAAATTTAGAGTTAATTGGCCTGAAGATTGCCGAAAAACAAATAGCACAACAGGCAAATCCGAATATTGCCTGTTGTGCAACTTGGGGATAGGTGATCAAGACAGTTAGAAAATATTAATCAAAAATCTAGATATTGATCGACCTGACCGAAAGCATCCAGGATACCCGCCACGTGATTCATCCGTCCAGAAATAAAAAACCTGTATCCGATAAAGGATCTCCCCAATTTATCTCGCGCAAGTCAATGCTTCAATTCTAAAATCTAAAATCTAAAATCTAAAATCTAAAATCGATTGACGGGGCGATCGACAAATCCTGATGTAAACTAGGCATAAAAACCAAGCTTATCTGGTATTTATATGAAAAAAGTCCTTTACTGGTTGATGGGCGACAAGGCAGGCAGAACCATAGTAGGTGCCTGGAATTGGATGTGGGGACTGCCCGTGGAATCCGGCGGCCAGGTGTCGGTGGCGGTAGCCGAAGAGTCGCTGCGATCGATGCAAGAATCCGTGCAAAAGCTAGCAGCAGCAGTCTCCACCCAAGTTGCAGCCTACCAGCGCGCCAAAACGAAATATGAAGAAAAAGTTAGGGAAATGCAAACCGTAGAGCGCCAAGCCATCACAGCCCAGCGCAACGGCAACGAAGAAGCAGCCCGCTTGGCAATGGCGAAGGTAATTCAGACAGAACAAATTCTGCCGCAATTAGAATCCCAAGTAAAACAAGCCGAACAATACGTCAACGCTTCCAAAGACAAGCTAAATCGAGAACGGATGAAGCTGGAAGCTTACAAAACCGATATGCAAAATATGAAAGATATGGCCGAGATTAACGAAGCCCTAGGAGCCATATCCAAAGTCAACAACGACCTCAGTATAGATTCAGCTCGATCGCAGTTTGAGCAAGCCAAAAACGCCGTCCACGGCCGCAACCTCAAACAGCAAGCTTTAGCAGAAATATCTGAGAATCCCCAAGAAAGACTTCAGGCCGAATTAGAAAATATGACCTTAGACGATGAAGTTAATCGCAGGCTACAAATGTTAGACGACTCCAACAACAAACAACTTCCCAGCTAAGGACAATTTTATGGCTAAGAGCGGGCCTCCCCCCATAGTTTTTATTCTGTTATTTCTGTTGCTTGCCGGTGGCGGTTGGTTCTTTTTTCTCAACAAACCACCGTCCCAGGATGCTAATAATACATCCACTCCCACACCCGCAGGCGATAGTGGAGCCAATCTGCCTCCCGTCGCGCCAGTAGTCGGCGGTGCTTCCCCTGTTGCAGCTACTTCCTTTGCGCTTCCAGCTTCCGTACCTGCGGGTACGGCGGTGAGAATTGACGGTTCCACCAGCATGGTGACAATCAATCAGAACCTCAAGAACGGCTTTCAAGGCAAATTTTCCGGCACGACAGTCGATACCAAAGCGAACGGTTCTGAAAAAGGAATTCAGGATTTGGCGGCGGGAACAGCCGATATTGCAGCGGTATCGCGACCTTTGACGGCTCAAGAACAAGGTCAGGGTTTGGCCGCGGTGCCTGTTGCCCTAGATACGATCGCCCTTGTAGTTGGCATTAACAACCCCTTCAAAGGAGGTTTAACTTCCGCTCAAGTTCAAGATATCTTCAAGGGAAATGCTCAAGACTGGTCGAAAGTCGGCGGCCCGGCAGGCCCGATTAAAGTAATTAACAGACCGGCAGTTAGTGGCACTCACCAAACGTTTAAAGAACAAGTGCTTGGAGGTGGCGAGTTTGGTACGACGGCAAATATTACCACGCTCGATCGAGATGCGACAACTCCCCTGCTGCAAGCTTTAGGCAATAACGGTATTGGCTATGCGACTTTCGCTCAAGTAGCCAATCAGAGAACGGTGCGCGTTGTTCCCGTTAACGGTGCGACGCCGGATGCTGGTAACTATCCTTACAAGCGGCAGTTGTACTACGCTTACAAAAATCCTCCTAGCCAAGCAGTTAAGGATTTCTTGGGCTACGCGACTTCTTCGGAAGGACAGAAAGCTATGCTGGCCGGAAATTGAGCCTTTGTAAAGAATTCGCCAGAATAAATTCTGGCGCTACACAAGCTTGCAAAGCGGTTTCAACCGCCGAATCATCTAACAGCACGACACGCATAAACACGGATACACTGATGATAGTAAACTTAGCCAATTAGCTAAACAGTCCGATCGCTGGGTCTATCCGTGTATCCGTGTCAAAATCTGTGTAGTGCTTCTTTTTTGATTGCTGAACTGATAGGCTAATATTCGATGTAATTTAAAATTTAAGGTTTTTCTGTGAGCAAAAGTCGCGAACCAGTCGAAAGTTTACTTCTCTACTATTTATTCAAATGGTCAATTGTCAGCCCGATGCTGCACCTGTACTTTCGGGGCCGTATCTATGGTGCAGAAAATGTTCCGACAGAAGGGCCACTGGTGGTAGTCAGCAATCACGCCAGCGATTTTGACCCGCCGATTTTGTCAAATTGCATGAGGCGGCCCGTCGCATTTATGGCAAAGGAAGAGTTATTTAAAGTTCCTATTTTGAAGCAGGCAATTACGCTTTACGGTGCTTATCCAGTCAAGCGGGAAAGTGCCGATCGCAGTGCAATTCGCTCGGCTATCAACTCTCTGGAAAATGGCTGGGCTACGGGTGTATTTTTGCAGGGAACTCGCACCCCAGACGGCAGAATTACTGAACCGAAATTAGGTGCTGCGCTGATAGCTGCTAAGGCAAAAGCGCCGCTGTTACCTGTTAGTTTATGGGGAACTCACGCGATTTCGTCGAAAGGTTCGGGAATCCCGCGTCCGGTGCCGCTGACGGTGCGAATTGGCAAGCTAATTGAAGCGCCCGGTTCTTCGGATCGCGAGGAGTTGCAAGCGTTGACTCAAAGATGTGCGATCGAGATTAATGCGATGCACGATTTGGGTCGCTGATTTTATAACTTTTCTTGCGGTTTTTCAAGTTATATCTACAGATAGATGAATGCTGAAGATAAACCTCGAAAAATATCAATATAAGTGATTGAAAACAAGCGCAATAATTAGGCTTGAATTTGAGTTTAATTTTACAGGGGATAAGAAGAAAGATATGGTAACAAGCAATCAAACCCGCGCGTTGGGATTGTTTTCTAACCGCGAAGATGCCGAGCAAGCTCTGGCAGAATTGAAATCTTCCGGGTTTCCAATGGATACAGTTTCGGTTGTTGCTAGGGATGCAGGTGAGTCTGTAGGCGATACTCAAACGATCGCTCAGGTAGGCGATAAAAATCTAGACACAGGAGCAGGAGTGGTAGCAGACACTCTGACAAATAGTGCTTTAGCCACCGTGCTAGTGGGTCTCGGAAGTTTAGCTATTCCCGGAATCGGGCCGATGATTGCAGCGGGGACTTTGGGCGCCTCACTGGTGGCTAGCGTAGCAAGCACTGGCGTCTCGGCGGCGGCTTTCGGTGGAGTGGTCAAGGCCTTGACTGACTTGGGAATTCCCGAAGAAACAGCTAGAATTTACACTGATCGCCTGCACGCCGGCGATTATTTGGTAGTAGTAGATGGCGCTGAGGATGATATTAGTCGGGCTCAAGGGATTTTCAGCGGTCGGGGCCTTCAAAATTGGGGCGTTTTTTAAACAGGAATTGTGCACCCAACTCTATCTGTAGGGCGATGCACACCTCACCATTGGTGAGAACAATCAGCTCAAATTTTGTACCCGAATTTTCTGTGAAAATTAGCGGCTCGATCCCCCCTAACTTAAAAAGGGGGGAACCGGAAACGGTCTGTCGTCTGCCGGAAAGCATTCATTCATTCATTGCCCACCCCCTCTTTACAAGTCAATTATTGATATTGATTTTTATCGCTCATCTTTTGATGCTGAGGCAGTGACATAAGCGACAGCTAAAGGCGAAATTTTTTCTGTAACTGCTGCGATAACTTGGCGATCGAAGTCAGTCCAAACTCTGGGGCGATCGAACATACAAGGCTGCAAAACCCCCCACAATAAGCCGTCAGCACAAAGGTGAGCGTGAATCAAAGCTCGATGTCCGAACTCTTTTGCCTCAAAATTTTTGTTGACTACTTCAGGATTGGCTGTTTCAACATCCTCAACAAAAATTGACGGTTCAGTTCGCAAAGCTGCTGCAAACAAAGGGTCTTCTTCCCCTAAAGATTCGGGTTCTTTTTTCCATTCCGCGTCGCCAATCTCTGGAAAGTTCGAGTTGCGACGCCAGCAGTAAGGTACTCTGCCCCTTTGCGTTTCAGGATTGCGGAGGTAGAGAAAGACCCGATCGCAATTTAACACCTCGCCTAAAGCCGGCACCAAAGCCGAAAAAACAGCATCCGGCGTTTTGCTGTCACTCAAAATTTTATCCAGAACTTGCGGCAGAATTTGCTCGGTCATTAACTTTAGCTTTTGAAGTTCATCTATTAATTTTAAACTACTCCTTCTCTTCTCTTCTCTTCTTTTACGCATTTGTCATCAGCGTCTTCGCGGTTCGTTAAATCGCTAGAGGAGACAAGTTTTAAAACCAGAGGGAATGGAAAAAAATTAAAACTTGCTCAGTGCTTTCCTTTGTTTATTCCATTCTGGCTTGGCTGAAGTTAGCACCTGTATAACCGGTTGTCAGCCAAAGAATAGCCCTAGCGCCGTCGCGAACAGCTTTTTGCATCGGTTCGGGGGTTCGCCCAGACGGAACTGCCACAGGCTTAAAGCTAATGCCTCGACTAC
This sequence comes from Microcoleus sp. B9-D4, assembly GCF_036705105.1. Taxonomy (NCBI): domain Bacteria; kingdom Bacillati; phylum Cyanobacteriota; class Cyanophyceae; order Oscillatoriales; family Microcoleaceae; genus Microcoleus; species Microcoleus sp. B9-D4. The sequence continues at coordinate 11,800 of NZ_JAUBTS010000080.1, read as the reverse complement.
CGAGTACGATTTCGCCGATAATCTGAGCTCGCCGCATATGATCGTCAGAAGTGATCAGATACACGCTCTCAATGCCTCTAGCTTTCAATTCATCTACCAGGGTGGTAAAATTTGTTACCGTATCCACCGCTCTGTAGTCTAAGTGGACGCGATCGGACTCAATTCCCGCTTCTGAAAACACCCATTCCGCGAACTCAGGATTGCTGCCAGACGACACCCAAATCGGCAATTCAGGGTGATCCAGAGCAAATTTGGCGGCAAACACCTCTCGCTCAGTAGCCCCACCTAGAACTAACACAGCTTGGGGTCTCTGAAATTCGCTCTTAAGCTGCTGATAGCCAAACCAAAACGCCATCAAAAGCCCTACTAGGAACCAAAAACTGCGTGAAGTATTCAAAGGCTGGTAACGCCGCGTGTTTGAATTGATTCTTAACCACATCTAAACCTATAAAAATTTTATGTAACTCACAAAGGAACCATAGCAAAAAATACCGCACGTATAGCCCACTAACAGGAATTAAAAATTAAAATTTAAAAAAGGGTCGGCGGATCATAGATTTTAGATTTTAGATTTTAGATTTTAGATTGACTCTACGGTTGTGCTGGGGCTTAAACAGGTGATTTTAGATTTTAGATTTCAGATTTTAGATTTCAGATGGATTCTATAGAGGTTCTGCGTAAGTCCTCGTATTCAAGCAAGTATTCGTCTGTGGGCGAATTCGTTAGCGGATATGCAAAAAAGAGGGGCAAAACTTAGGCTTACCCCTCCTGCTTTTAATTTTTCTTGGTTTTTAACGGGACTGGCCGGGTTCGAACCGGCGGCCTAGCGCTTCAGATTTGTGTGAGTTTCCCCACTCTCTGGACTATACCTTCACCATATGCTTGCAGCTTTTAGGTGGTGACCGTCTAGTCTCTAAACCTTCCTGATTTCAATATAGGCGATTGTTTAATCGCTCTGAACTCAGGCTTGGCTTGGTATTGCCTTAGAGTCATAGGAACCCACAAACTCTTTAGGTTTCACCAAATTTGACCACATTCACTCCCAGAGTTTCCTCGCAGGGTGCCCGATTCTTCAGGAGGCGCTTGCTCTATCCATCTGAGCCACAGCCCCAGTTGCTAAACCGTTTTGATTATAGCAGTTAATGTCGATTTTGAATTTTTTATTTTAGATGATTACCGATCGCCAGTTGCGAGTTTCGCAGCGATGCGGGCAAAGTTTTCTGCTGCGGTGAGTTTACCCGCACCGTAACAGGCGCGCTGTCTCCATGCGGTGACGGGGAGATGTCCGGGGGGAGCATCTTCGTTGAAGGAGAGCTCGCTGTAATATTTCCAATTTTCCTTGACTCGCCAGCCGACTCGATCGCAAAATTCAGTATAATTTGCCTCGGTACTTTCCCAAATCTGCTGCTGCACGCTCAACCCGAACCGCCCGCTGCTGTATTGTTGCCAAAGTTGGTCGATCGTGCGAAGGTCTGTAGGAGGAAAACTGTCAATATCGGCTGCACTCAGCCAGCCTTCGTCTTCCCTGACAGCGATTTGCAGCAAGATTTCCCAAGTGTGTTCATCAGCTTTGCGCCATTTTCCGGTTTCTAATAGCTTTGTCAGTTGTCGATAGTCCATCCCCACTTCCGAGATAGCCGGAGTTGACTCAGTTATGGCGCCGATTTTGTCTTCTAGTCGCAGTAGAGTGCTGACAATCAATTCGGGGTTTAGTTGTTCGAGGCGGTACAGAACCCATTCTAACTGAGATTGCAGGTATGTGCGGGCGATCGCACCTTGCTGCAATTCCCCATGCAACTCATCAAATTTAGCTGACCAATTTTGTTGAGTGCGGGCCAATTCCCACATTTGTTTTGCCCACTGCAATCTAACTTGTTCTTTTTTTAAATAAGTTTTGGAGGGCTTAGCACGTTGCGGGTAGGGAGTCAAATCCCAGCCGCAAATCGAGCAAAACTCTGCTTTTTCTTCTATGTATTCAGCACCGCACACTGGACAGTTAGACATATTGCCATAAATTCGGTTGCGAAGTAATTATATGACATCGGGTAAATTAACCATAATTCGATTAGGTACGCACTTTGCACCCTACAATTACAGTGTATCTGTACTAATGTTCGCTTTTCGCACCCCAAAGTTAGGGTGAATTATACTGTTCTAACAAGGCAAGCGAATAGTAAACAAGCTGCCTTGGCCCAACTCAGATTTTACCTCGATCGTGCCGCGGTGAGCTTCGACTATTTGGCGGCAGAGGTGTAGTCCCAAACCTGTACTGGACTTCTTATGAGTTCCCGAGCTAAACCTTTCAAATAACTTTGCTTGTTCGGTGGGAGAAATGCCGGCACCGGTGTCTTTGATGTCTATGATCACCCATGCCAGCGGTTGGTTTTTGAAGCTAGTATAAGCAGGGGAATTAGCAGCTTTTAAGCTGACATCTATTGAGCCGTTGTCGGTGAATTTAATTGCATTTCCGATTAAATTTGTCATCAAGCGGTGCAGTTCCAGACGATCGCCCGGATACTTCGCAATCGGTGCACTTTCTGCACTTTCTGTCAAGTCTAAATTTACCGACAAACCTTTAGCATCCGCTAGGGGAGCTAGTTCTTCAGCTACCTCAGTAATAAGCTGGCGCAAGTCCACGGCAGCGAAACTTAGGGATTTGCGGCCTGCTTCGTAGCGGTATACTTCCAGCAGCATATTTACCATCGCGATCAGGTTTTTGTTGCTGCGAACCATCGTCCCGAAAGCGTCGCGCATGGGAAGCGAAATTTCTCCCAAAGCTCCCTGCTGCATTAAACTTAGCATGCGATCGGCTGCTACGAGGGGCGTCCGCAAGTCGTGAGCGAGTCGGGAGACAAAATCTTCGCGCTGGAGGGCGATCGAATTACGCTCGTCTACGCTGTGTTTTAGCCGCAGGAGCGATCGTACCCTCGCCAGCAGTTCATCCATTTCGACTGGTTTGCGGATGAAATCGTCTGCTCCCATGTCCAATCCCTGCACTACGCTCGCACTGTCGTGAGCCGTGATCAGCAAAATCGGCATAAAGGGCAATTCCTTATTTTCTCGGATTCGTTTAGTGACTTCGTAACCATCCATTCCCGGCATCATCACGTCTAGCAGTACCAAATCCGGGGCTGCTTTGTCAATTTGACTCAAGGCAGAAAAGCCGTTTTCTGCCGTGCTAATTTCGTAACCTTCTTCTTCTAGGATTGTCTGAACCAACAAAACATTATCTGGTGCGTCGTCTACCACCAGAATCCGATCGGCTTTTGTGGCATTCGGAACAGATAAATAACTCATTTAATTGCTAGCCTGGAAATAAATACTAAACTTTAATATGGCATCCGATTTATGTTTTCACATTTTTACATTTGTTAACTCTGTCATAAGGAAGATCTCATAGCTTTATCAAATCTTTTTACTTTTGAGAAGTTGGATGTAATATAATTTACTACTTGGTTGTCATCGTATGCACGCCGTCCCAATCATCGGGCGGGGGTATTTCCAAATAGCTGAGGGAGCGGTCGAGGTGAACTTCCACAGGTCTATCGCTCGGTCGCAGTGCTAAAGCCACTTCAAAATAACTAATAGCTTTCTGAAAATTTCTAGCAATATAAGCCTCCCTACCGTTACTGTAAAGTTCCAAAAACCGAACGGTTTCCCCATCAATGGGTTCAGAACTATTTTGCAGCAACTCGTAAATACCCACTGGCTGATTTTTCCCCTTAACCCGCACCTTGTCTAACTCTCGCACCCAAATTCCTTCGCGACACAAACTGTATGTAAATTCGCTCAAAATTATATCACATCCATACTCCTTTGTAAGCTGTTCCAAGCGCGAGCTCAAATTCACCGCATCGCCGATTACCGTGTAATCCATTCGCTTTTGGGAACCGATATTCCCCGAAACTACCTCTCCAGAACTAATCCCAATTCCGAAGCGAAACGGATCTGCACCGGGGCGAGAATCATTAAACTCTTTCAAACGCCGGCGCATATCTAAAGCCGACTGAACCGCCATCCAACCGTGACTTTCCGGGGGGTTCAGCGGCAGGGGCGCGCCGAACACCGCCATTAAAGCATCGCCAATAAACTTGTCTAAAGTGCCTTCATAGTGGAAAACGGCCTCCACCATCGTCTCAAAATATTCGTTCAGCAGGGATACCACATCCGACGCTCCCAAATTTTCGGTCAGCGTGGTGTAGCCGCGAATGTCGGAAAATAAAATAGTCACTTCTTTGCGTTCGCCCACCATCAGGGCGCCTTCACCCAAGGCCATCACTTTATCTACGACTCCAGGAGTCAGGTAGCGGTACATCGTATTTTTCATCCGCTTTTCGCGGCTGATGTCTTCGAGTACCACTAAACCGCCGCGCACGCCGCCCTCTGGATTGATTAGCGGGTTGACAGTCAAATTCAAACTACGTTCAATGACTTTAATTCGAGAGGCGGGGATGGGCAGCGGACAATAAGGGTGATACAGGGCAGAATTTCGCAGCGCAAATAGAGATTGGGCATTAGCTAATTCGGCCAGCGCTACTTCCTCAGTCCACGCGCGGTTTTCGCCCCAAGCGTAATATAAATTAGGGTCAGTGCGATCGGGCACGGCCAAAATATAACTTTCTTCTTCTTCTTCTTCTTCTTCTTCTTGTTCTTTTTTTTGGGAATTTAGCGTTTTTTCTACCAACAGTCCCACAGTTAAACTTTGTTCGGGAACGTAATGTCTGGCAGCAGTTTTGAGACTGTCTTCTAGTCGAAATTGCAAATTGTCGATCGGCACAACTTCCCAAACATAGCGATTCACCAGTTTATCTTCCCAAATCTGGGGATTGTGTTTGCTTTTAGCTTGATTTACCGGACAGCCCAACAATTCTAGGGCTGCTTCGTTGATAGTCACAACTCGCCCCTTCAAATCCGTGGAAATCACTGCGTCAGAAAGACTTTGCAGCATATCTTTCTGATACTGCTTTTCCACCATCACGTTCTGAAACAGTTGAGAATTTTGCAACGCCATTCCCGCTTGGGAATTAAACGCTCGCAAAAACTCTTCGTCGGAAGGGGTGAAAGTACCTTGGTTCTTATTAATTAGCTGAGTTACCCCGATCAGCTCACCTTTAGCGTTATGCACGGGCATACACAAGACAGTCCGAGTGCGGTATCCCGTTTGCTGGTCTGTAGAGGGGTCAAAGCGGGGATCGTCGTAAGCATCTGTAATATTCAGAGGTTGACCAGTCGAAGCCACGTAGCCAGCAATTCCCCTATTCGCAGGAATACGGATTTCCATCATCGTTTTGCCGTCGGCCTTGGCGACTTTTGTCCAAAGTTCGTTGGTTTCCCGATTTAACAAAAATAGCGTGCTGCGATCGGCTTGCATCAAGTCGCGAGCTTGATCCATGACAGAGCGCAAAGTTGTTTCCAAGTCAAGACTTTGACCCAAAGTCGTGGTGGCTCTCAAAAGTGCAGCAACCCCTCGCTGGTTGCGGGCCACGACGTAGAAAGACTGACAGCTTTCGAGAATAATCCCGATCGAATCTGCAAAAGCTTGGAACTGCTGTTCGTCTTCCTCGCTAAAGGAGACATTGCCAGCTTTATTTAACAGTCTGACCACCGCTACGGGTTCATGTTGGCTCTTGCTGCTAAAAATAGGCATACAGAGGATGGTCTCGATGTGGTAGCCCGGTGGTTCGTCTACTTCGGTATTAAAATACTCGTGCGATCGAGCTTCGGCGACATTAATCGATTTTCCGGTTGTTGCTACGTAGCCTAAAATGCCTGCATCCATAGGCAAGCGTACTTCTACCTCCTCGCCCGTAAGTGGATCGAGTGTTTTGTGCCACAGTTGATTTTTGTTGGAGTCAACCAAAAAAATTGTTGTCCGGTCTGCTTGCAAAATTTGACCAATTTTGACAGTGAAGGCATCTAAAAGTTGCTCTAAGAGACTTTCGAGTGCTTCATTGTTAATCAGGTCCATCGCCCGGATAAATTGCTGAAATTCAGCCGTGATAAAGTCCAGCAGGCACACTAATTCAGGAACTGGCAGGCTCTTAACACGGGAGGTCAATGCCCCCATAAAATTGACTTGAGTCAGTGTAGCCAGAACGCTACCAGCATTGGAGAATGTCATGATTAACTGCTTTCTCAGAGGGGTAGACTGACCGCAGGTCGATCGGCGCGAGATTCAGTGGCGGTGCAAACTCTTGAATTTGTTTGCCAGCGCATTGGCATTCGCTTGTCGCTTTGATGAATCGTGAATTCAAAAGTGGCGCACGCAACTTCAGTTTGCTTGTTATGTATGCTCGATCGATCTTTTTTCCAACCTCGATACTGATGAGGGTTCGTCAATTCAAGCTGAACTTGAGTTTGCAAAACTGCTAGCCTGAAAATTAGGTGACAAGCTTTAGTTCGATCGAGAGTGCAATGTAGATTTGACGCTCTGTGCTCGGCCCCAGCGCGCGGTGTGACTGTTTTAGCGCACTCGGCGACCGTATCCGGTCAGGTAAAGGGCGCTATGAAAGCAGCGCGCAAGGCATTCCTACAGAGCTACTCATAGTTTAATGGTAAACGCAACAGCAGGATAGCGACGGTAATTTATGCAGCAAAAAAGTTCGATCGGTCTTTGAAAACATCGCTTTTCACTACCAACTGACGATCGAACAGCCAAGCTAAGCTGGCGGTGATGTTTAAAGGTGCTACAGATCCTGACATTTAGGCCGCTCTGGGCATGGACTGGGCAAACACCACTGATTGATAGTAGCGCTGGAGTTGTGCGGCAGCGGCGGCCCAACCCCAGCGTTCTGCTTCTCGGCGAGCGTTGTGGCGCAGGGTTTCCCGTTCTTCGGGATTCGCAAACAGACGCTTGGTGGCAGCTAGTGCTCCTTCTTCGTCGGCGGGGTCAAATAAATATCCGTTAACACCGTCGGTGACGATATCGGGAATTCCGCCGCTGCGCGCCGCCACTACAGGCGTTCCCGCAGCCATTGCTTCTAGGAGCACTAAGCCCAGGGTTTCGGTGCGGGAGGGAAAAATGAAGGCGTCCGCCGATGCGTAAGCTCTTGCGAGTTCTTGCCCCTTGAGGTAGCCGACAAAATTGGTGGGTGTACCGGCAAAATATTGTTCCAGGGTTTGCCGATGCGGGCCGTCTCCCACTAAGGCGAGGCGGGCGTCGGGAATCGCTGCGAGAACTGGTTTGATGCGTTCGATTTCTTTTTCTGCACCGAGGCGGCCGACGTACAGCAGCAGGGGACTGTCTGGGTTATTTGCAGAAAGGCGCGATCGCATTTCTCGACTTGCCAATTCCGGGACAAACATTTCAGTATCTACGCCCCGCTGCCACAAATCTACCCGCTCAATGCCGTGGGTTCTCAATTCTTCCACCATCGCTGTGGAAGTACACAGATTCAATTCTGCTTGGTTGTGAGCACCTTTGAGCAATTCCCATAATAAAGGTTCGAGGACTCCAAAACCGTAGTGGTGCAAATATTTGGGCAAATGCGTGTGATAAGAAGCCAAAATCGGAATGTTGAACTTTTTCCCGTAATATATACCGCCCAATCCCAAAATAGCGGGATTGACAACATGAATAATATCCGGTTTAAACTGCTCTAATTGGCGACCGACAGCCGGAGAAGGAAGTGCCATTTTCAGTTCCGGGTACATCGGCAAAGGCAAACCCTCCACACCGTAAACTCGTGCGCCTTTGTATTCTTTAATTCCGTAATCTGGAGAAAATATCATAACTTGTTCGCCCGATCGCTGCAAGTGATCTACAGTGTGAATCAGGCGCGTTACAATGCCGTCTATTTTCGGCAGAAATGTTTCAGTGAAAAGAGCAATTTTCATAAAAAGTAAGTTACTTAGGGAGCCGATAATCATAGCCAGAGGCCAAGGTCATCGGTAACAGGATACACTGTCTCACGGCGAGTAAGTCATGGCGCGCGATCGGCTGCTTTTCTACACTTCTTCTTTCTGTTTCAGTGCCGCTAATTCCGAGAGAGAGGTTTTTGGGGTCAGATCCAAATTCCCTGAATGCGAATAGATAAAATTATCCCACCTCAAAGCCATCCCACACTTTCAGCCAAGCAATTAATTGTGTGAATTTCCTGCGCTGTTCCGGCAATTTATCTTGCTTTTTAAGTGACAAATTCAGCCTTCGCTAATTCGCCACTAATTTAGATTACTTAGCGTTACAGCGACCCATTCTCTTATTAAATAATAAGCACAAACTGCCTTCGCTGAAAATCTAGGCATAACCACTAAAAGTAACAGAATGAGAATTCGACTTTTCACGGCCTTTATTCCCAAACAAGCCAGCAGTAAAAACCTGATGCCATCTTTTAATTAACCGCAGAGGACACAGAGAACACAGAGCAAGAGATAAAAAAGATAGATCATCGTAATATACAGCCAAATCCATTCAGAACTTGCGAACCCTTCTCCTCTCTTCCCTTCTTTTCTCTTACTTCGCGCCCTTCGCGCCTTCGCGGTTCGTTAAAAAATCTCTTACCCGCAAATAGATACCAGAAATTACTTCCAAGAAACCTTCGGCAAAATCTGGTTTTTATCGACACGGTGCTGATATTTTGTAGCAAAATTCAGCAGAGAATCGAGCAGGGAATCAGAGAGATAGTGCGGTTGCAAACCGAGGTCTAGCAAATTGGTGTTTTTGGCATTGAAATAATGTTCTTCTTTCTCGACTCTGGGATTTTCGATGTTGTTGATTTCTACTTTTAATCCCATTGCCATGCCTGCTTTTTGCACCAAGGAGGCTAAGTCGCCGACGCTGAATTGTTCGGTGAATTGGTTGAAGACGCGGAATTGTCCGGCTTCGGCGGGGTTGGCTAGAGCCAATTCCACGCACCGCACGGTATCCCGAATGTCTAAGAAGCTGCGGGTTTGTCCGCCAGTTCCGTAAACTGTCAAAGGATGACCGATCGCAGCTTGGATGCAAAATCTGTTCAATGCTGTACCGAATACTCCGTCGTAGTCCAAACGGTTGATCAACAGTTCATCCATGCCGGTTTCATCTGTGAGCACGCCGTAGACTACGCCCTGATTTAAGTCGGTGGCTCTTAAACCCCAGATTTTGCAAGCAAAATGGATGTTGTGGGAGTCGTGGACTTTTGACAGGTGGTAGAAACTGCCTGGTTGTTTGGGATAGGGTAGTGTATCCTTGCGACCGTTGTGTTCGATCGTAATGTAGCCCTCTTCAATGTCAATATTCGGCGTGCCGTATTCGCCCATTGTCCCCAATTTCACTAGGTGACAATCGGGGAAGTCTTCGCGGATGGCGTACAGCAGGTTGAGTGTCCCGACGACGTTATTGACTTGGGTGAGGACTGCGTGTTCGCGATCGATCATTGAGAAAGGTGCCGAACGCTGTTCGCCGAAATGGACGATCGCCTCTGGTGCAAATTTTCTCATGCTTTTGCTGAGAAAATCGTAGTTGGTGATGTCACCGACGAACAAGTCGATCGACTTGCCCGTTAAATCTTGCCATCGCTGGAGTCGTTGCTGAATCGGTGCGATGGGAGTGAGGGTGTCGCTGCACAGTTCCAGATCCCAGTGCCGCCGCACGAAGCTGTCGAGGATGCCAACTTCGTAACCTTTGTTAGAAAGGTAGAGTGCGGTTGCCCAACCGCAATAGCCATCGCCACCAATAACCAGGACTTTCATAAATCAACGGTGAATCTTGCTTGCCAATACTGGGTTAATGTACCAGGTATTGGTGCATTCTGAACCTTTAATCAAGCGTGTTCGCCCAGGAAGCAGTCTGTTTTTTTAGATTAAACCGGAATTTCGTCGGCGAAACTAGCCCGGCGGGTGAATTCAAAGGGGCCGGCCTGGGCTCCCCAGACGTGGGCGTCGGTTTCTGGGTCACGTCCGCGATCGTGGCTAATAAATTTGTCTTGGTCAATCTCGAATTCGCTGTCTAGATAGGTTTTTTTGCCTTTTCTGACCACCATGCAGCCTTTTCCGGGTTCGACAGACCCTTTGAAGCTGTTGCCCGTCCACTGCGTAATAAAGGTGCAGCCGGGAAGTAGAGTCAGTTGTTCTTTTTTGATTTCTTGCAGCCGTTGCGGGTCGCGGGCAGCGCCGTAGAATTGTTCTTCGTTTTCTATGGCATAATTTTCGATGTCGATTCGATCGCCCACCGGGACTAATTTCAAAACTCGGACTCGGTACGGTACATTCAGTTCAATATCGTAGGCTTGTTCTAGGTACAAGCTGATCCCATCCAGAACTTTGATCGGTAAAGGTCTCATGCAGACGCGGATGTGGGCGAAGAAGGGCGGGTTTTCAAAGGCTTGGGCTTGGTTGCTGAAGTCGGCGGCCATCCAGCGGGCGAGGGTGACGATATCTGTGGAATGAGTCATTTCGATTTTAGATTTTAGATTTTAGATTTTGGATTGAGGGAGTAGAAGTTATTTTAGGGGAAAGGGCGTGTCAGACGAAATTCTGCGACTATTATCTAGAGTTTCAGTGTTAAAAACCCCTTATTGTCGCCGCGTCATTGCCATCACAGCATCAACAGTAAGTTCTGGTAAAATACTTAAAGTTGGTAAAATGTCTGCTCCCGAACAAACTAGGGGTAGGTTATCGCCCTGCCATACCCAAACTTGTTGGCGAGATAAATCTATTAACCATGCTAATTGCGTTCCATTGCTAAGGCAAAGGAGAATCTTATTCTGCAAGTCTAAAGTGCTTTGATTTGGCGATCGAATTTCAATCAACCAATCTGGCGCTCCATCAAACGGCCCGTCTTCATCAGGAAGCCGATCGCACGCTACGATCGCGATATCTGGCACTGGTGAATGGGGAGGTACCAAGCAGCGCAATTCTGGAACTGCTTCAAATCTGTCGGTACGATCGTTGATATAGTTAACCAAGTTGTTTTGCAGTCGCGAGTGAAACAGAGTTGGCATAGTTTTTTGGACTGCTCGCCCAGCCATCAATTCCCATGCGGGCGAAGACTCAATATTTGGTTGAGCAAGAAACTCTTCTAGTGAAACTGTTGCAATGGACTGAACCATGTTTTTTAGAAGGACTTCACTGCGCTTGTCACGCGCAAAACTCTACTGCATTATATCGCAAAATCAATGCCTTTTCTTCTGCCAACTCTCGAATTTTTAGTCTAACTCGCCCCATTGGTGCGCCTTCAATCTTCCAAAATCTCGACCAAATCTTCCATTGTCAAGTCGAAGGCGCGGGCAATTTTGTAGACAGCAGAAAGATCGACTGTATTCAAAGCATCGCGCCTCCCGTAGCTTCTGACAGTGTTGTAGTTGACTCCCGAGCGATCGGCAACTTGCTTTAGTGTCCAACCCTTTTGCTCAGCTAGTTCTCGAATCCGCAGCCTAACGTATCCCATTAGTGCGATCGCCCTTACTATTCCAAAAACTCGACCAAATCTTCAATCATGACATCAAAAGCAAGGGCGATCTTCTGAACGGCACTCAGATCGACCATACTCATCCCATCATCGCGTCTAGCGTACCCTTTAACCGTGTTGTAATTAACCCCAGAGCGATCTGCCACGTCTTGCAGCGTCCAGCCCTTTTCTTCTGCCAACTCTCGAATCTTTAGTCTAACTCGCCCCATTTTGCCCTTGACAACAGGTTAGATTTAACCTTAAACTGTAAAAAATTCAAAACGATCGCCCTCCTAGCCTCGAAAACTTAAGGGCGATCGCCTTTTCTATCACACCCCGCGTTTGCGGGGAAGGATTACCCTATAGCGCCTCGCGTGAGAACCCCGGTCTTTTAAGCCGGGGATGAAACGCAGTTGTAGCCTTTAGGCTACGAGT
>NZ_JAUBTS010000079.1:0-27294 GCF_036705105.1 Microcoleus sp. B9-D4 | reverse complement strand
TGTGGTAGGGGCGTCCCGCCCGTCCAAAAAGGACGGGCGGGACGCCCATCCCACAAACTTGTGGAAGTTATTTAATTCTCATTCCTAAGTCGGTTAAAACCGAATGCAATTATTAGAATTTTTATTTAAATGAATGTTATAAATTGATTATTCATGAATTAGTAAGGTACGCCATAAGCACCTTACTAACCCTGGGGTATTTCCGGCTAAGCTGACACGCTACAAACTAGCGAAATTTACTTTTGTGACTTCACCTGCGGCAACATTAACTGTTTGTTGAATTTGACTTCCGTCAACTTTCACCTGATAAGAACCGGGTGAAAGCTCGATCGCCCCAAACCATCCTTTGCCATCCGCGCGCAGTTGACGAACCTTGCCATTAGCATCGATCGACTGCAATGTCAAGCTAGCACCGTCGCAAGTTTGAGCGCACCGCTGCAAATTTCCGGCGATCGCACCTGTAGTCGGCCGCGACTTCCAAGGCATATCGGGAACCGCTGCTGATGTCGCCCACACAGGCTGAGTTTCATAGGTTTTGCCCGTCGCAGCATCAACGTATTGACTCGGCACAGAAAGCGCGGTGTAAAACAAATCGTTGCTTTGGGGAACGTATTTCCAAGGCTGGCGGGGCAAATCACCGCTACCGCCCGATCGCAGTTCCACATTCGTGTAGACGTTGCTGCTAGCGTAGGAATAGAGAACCGTACCTGCGACGTGATTTCCTTTCGCAGACGGCTGTTCGGCGCGACGAATCTGGCCTAGGGTGTCTTCGATGTAGTTGAGGTAATTGCCGGGGCCGATCGCAATTTGGCGATTGTACTGGTGGTCTTTGGCGTACTCGATCCAGTTGTCATAAGCGAGTTTTTGCGATCGTTTGTACTCGCGCTGGTAAGTCATCGGCATCGCCATGTCTACGATCCCTTCTTCCAGCCAAGCGCGCCAATCTTGCAATACTTCTTTGTAAGGCTGGGTTTGATACCATCCAGCCTCGTTTTTCGGGCCGTCTCCCCAGGCGATCGTGGCGGCGGTAATTTTAACACGCGGTTTAATTGCAAGGCTTTCTACATAAAGCTTCCGCACTAAATTTGTCACCTGATCCCGCCGCCACTGCATCCACGCGGGATCTGTGGGTGCGGGTTTGCCCGATCGACCTGTTTGCTGATTGAAACGGGCGATCGCAGTCGGATTGTAGCCCCAAGTCGGCCCGCCGTAGCGCACATAATCCAACTGTACGCCGTCCACATCGTAGCGCTTCAGCAAGTCCAAATAGACGGAAACAGTATAATCTACGGCGTCTGGATGGCCGGGATCGAGATAGCCTTGGGCTTCCCCACCGTAAGTCAGCATTGCCCAATTCTCGCTGCCGGGGGCCGAAGGCCCGTGTTGTTGCCAAACGTGACCGGCGGGAAGTTTGGTGCCCGAAACTACCGGCAGCGTCACCATCCAAGCGTGTACTTCAATGCCTGCGGCGTGGGCTTTGTCAATCAAATCTTGCAGGGGATCGAAACCGGGGGGAACGTTGGGATCGAGGGTGCGGGGTTCGATCGCACTCGTGTAAAAAGCATCGCCACGGCGGCGGACTTGGGCGACGATGGCATTGGCATTTGCCCGCTGCGCGTCTGCGATCAATTTTGTGACTTCTTGAGGGGTTTTGAAGCCGGGGTTGAAGGCGTCCACCCAGAATGCGCGAAATTCGGCGGTTTGGGTTTGCGGGGGCATAAGTGCGTTAGCGCCGGATGGGAAGTTGGAGAACCAACCAGGAGTCAGCAGAAAACTAATTGTTAAGCCAATCAGGAACAAGCTTGACAAAAAGAATGTTTTGGTCTTTCGCATGAGAAGTGTGTGAGAGAGCGTTTAACAGTCCTTTACGGACTTTTGGTTTGAGCGTCCGCTTGACATTTTCGCACAATGGTAAATTAAGTGGGCAGATCAGTAAATAGTTGAGTAATACCGCTGGGAGAGTCGAGGATGAGATTAAAATTGACCTCGGCAAAATGGGCGATATTTTCCGATCTTTCAATATAGCGGTTGAGCCAGTAAATTGAATCCGCTACACCACTTAACATAGTTTTACAGGCTAAATAGGGTTTTAATGATTTTCATTTTGGCTGTATCAAGGCCGGGTGCAAGTTTGGCAATTGGAGTTAGGCTTTTCCACTTGCCTTTATTCGCGTTGAAAATAGCATCTGCTGTTTTTTCGGCATCAATATTTTCAAATCCTCCTATTTTATTAGTGTATAAGTAATTGAGACGATCGAAAATTTCATCTCTTGATGCACGTTTAACGCTAACTTTTTCAGGTGGTGGCGGTGGTGGTGCAACTGGAGCAGGCGGCGAGAGATAAAATACTTTTGCTAAAGTATCTAATTTTTTACCGCTAGTAATGCCACATCTTAAGGCGGTAATAGGCTTAAAGTTTGACCACGTTTCCCGATTGGCTTCTGAGATTCGATTGGCTGCGACAATAACATCCAATCTGTTCAATGCACTGCCGGGTTCTGCTACCAAATATCGAAGTGCACCGAGAATAGTATCTCTTGATGCTGTGCTAAGGTTAACCTTTGGTATTGCTTCCCTTGCCAGAATTTTAGCTTGCTCAATATTTTTGGATTCTGGCTCGATGATTATGCACCAGACTCGCTCTAATTCAGCTTGTTGAGCGACTGCATAAATAAAGGAATTGCTGACTACTTGATATTGATAATCACCTGTTTCTTTAACAATCACAGGAATCCAATTACGTCCGCCAGCGTTCAAAATAGCCTCGGCTGCGGCGGTGATGATAAACTCTGATTCAGAGCAGGGTTCCCCTGGTTCAATCTCAGCTAATGGCAGGTGCATCAGCTTACCGATGTCATCATACTTACTCATTTTAAGAAATACTCCTTAATTAGACCAACATAGTGTTCAGCAGCGGTATTGTTAAGAAAAACAGCGGGAATATGAGAAAAAGCAGCATTGGCAACAGTTGCATAGCTGGGAATACTGAAGATAGTTTTTTCAGCATTCCCGCTTGTAGATTTAGGCCAATAATATGGTATCAGATCAAAGCCGTCTTTTTTAGCTTGATTAATTATTTTTCCAATTTCCTGATTGGCTGTCTGAAGCGAAGGATCTGTGATCTTCTCTCCATTGAAAAAGATTGGTAGGGCAATTGGCCCACCATCTCCTCTTTCTTGTTTAATTTCGGGAATAAATTTTGTAATTACCCTAGCTGCATTGTGTAGTGAGGCTAATCCATTATGCTTGGTAGGGATGAGAACAACATCAGAGGCATAAACACTGCTCTGACTGAAAAATAACCATTGGGTAGGGCAATCAATCAATATGTAATCATATAGATAAATAAAAGCTTTAAGGATTTCTCGCAATCTTTTTTGCCCCTTTTGAATGTGTGATTGAGCTTGAAGAGAATCTGTAAATTGTTCCATTTCTTCAGTTGAGGGAATCACGTCAAAAAAACGTAACGGTTTCCCTTGTTTGTCCGTGTACGGTTTTCCATGTTTGTCGGTGTGAATAAAAGGAACAACTGTTTGGATAATATTTGCTTTTGAATCAGTGAGACAGTTATATAAACTAATAGCTCCTACATCTAATCCAAGAGTTTGCGTTAAATCTCTTTGTGAATCAAAATCAACTACTAAAACCTTTTTTTGCTGTTTTCGCAAAATTGCTGCTAAATTGAGAGTTGTTGTCGTTTTACCCACTCCTCCTTTATTGTTATAGATACAAACTGTCAATGCCTTGGGTGGGTTGTCAATCAAATCTTTGATATGTTGGACAATGGCACTAATATTACCTTTGTTAATCAGAGTACAGGGAGTTGCAGGAATTACAACATTCCCATGCCTCCGAAATAACTGGATATGAATGCCATTGGTAATAATGCCCCATTGAGCCGTTTGACATTTAGGAGATAGCAGATATCTTTTAATCTGTTCCCTAGACTCGTTATATTTGGGAGTACCTTCCGCTAAGTTAATTTTAGCTCCTGTCGCTATTGCCCGTCCCTTGCCTTCAACAAGTAAGTAGGGAGCGACAGGAGAGAACAAAAACTTCTCACTCTCAGTATTTTTACGCGCTGCGAAATCTACTTTCTGAGCACCCTGACCTGTTGGAAACTGTGGAAACTGGTCATTTTTAGTGAATCCAAGTGCTTCTATTAGAACCGACACAAATTGAGAGTTGACGATCGCTTCAATGGCATTCTCTGGAATGCTATCTAAAACTTGACCCCAGTTGATAGTTGTCATCATTTACAGTTAGATACTTAAGTAAAATCATAACGCTTGGTTTGAGTTTGTGTCATCGTTAGCTACCTCCCGATCTAGCTATATGAACAGTCAACATACTTTCGGAAAAGTTATATATTTTCGAGTGCGCTTGACATTTTAGCACATCAGTGCAAGTTTAGGAAACAATATATTGAACACGCGATCGGTAACATCACCTAATTTTCTGGATACTTTCTTGAACTGTGAAGGATACGGAGAATTTCTACGCTTTCTTCTTTTACTCGATAGATGATGAGATAAGAGGTATTGGAAATGACAAGTTCTCTAGTAGCTTCTACGCGACCAACTCGACCCATAAAAGGAAATTCGGCGAGTTGACCTACAGCACCCTGAATCCTTAAAATTAATTGCCTTGCTGCCTCTGGATCGTCTTTGACAATATATGCGTGAGCCTGTTCTAGATTTCGCAAAGCTTGTCGCAGCCACTTAATTTTCATTAGTCAACTTGGCAAAAACTGCTTGGACTTCATCATCGCTGGCAAAGTCTCCAGCTTCGGCCTCGGCAACGCCTTTGTTAATCTCATCAAGCAGCCATTGATAATTTTCTAGGTAAGAAGCGATCGCTTCGTTCAAAACATAAGTTAAATCGCGATCGGTGACAGTAGCGATCGCCTTCAGCGCCTCTTTTTTTTCGCTATCAAGGAGAAATGAAAAACTTTCTTGACTCATGGCTGCCCTTTGCTGTTATGGGAAGAGAGTAAACTGGTACTATGATAGCGTAGAGATTTCTATTTGGGCGAAAATACACTGAACTGGCGATCGCACTTTTTGAACAAATGATAGTACCGCACTTTCAAACGCTAGCCCTTCCGGGTAACAGCTACTCAACTGCAAGCAATTTACTCGATCGAGTAGATGGCTGGCGCCAAGAAGCAACCCGAAAATTGCAGCAAAGCCAGAGAGGAGAAAAGGGACAATTTTTAACACCTTCCTCAGTCGCAAGTTTGATGGCGGGAATGTTTGAATTTAACTGTCCCGATATATCGCTTTTAGATGCCGGTGCAGGAATTGGTTCCCTGTTAGCAGCCGTTGTTTGCGAGCTTTGTCAGCGCCCAAACAAACCGCACAGCCTGCACGTTACAGCTTATGAAATTGACATTATTTTGATTGAATACCTCAAGCAAACTTTAGAATTGTGCAGTATTGAATGTCAGCGTTTTGGGATATCTTTTACCTGTGAGGTTCGCGAAATTGATTTTATTCAAGACAGCGCCGATATGTTGCAGCCCAATCTATTTACACAACCAGTAAAACGGGAATTTACCCATGCAATTATCAATCCTCCCTATGCCAAGATAGACGCTAAATCCCAAGCCCGAACCTTGCTGCGTTCTATAGGACTAGAAACCAGCAATCTCTACGCTGGCTTCACCGTTGCTGCCGCTCACCTGCTCAAACCAAACGGTGAATTAGTGTCGATTACTCCCCGCAGCTTTTGTAACGGTTTATACTTTCGAGATTTCCGCAAAGTATTCCTTCAAATGATGGCTTTACGCCAAGTACACATCTTTGAATCCCGACAGTTGCCATTTCGCGATGATGCGGTGCTGCAAGAAACTATTATTGTGCGCGCCACCAAACAAATAGAACAGCCAGATACTGTACTAATTACCTCAAGCAGCAGCGTGGGCGACGACTTGGTTTTGTCTCACCAACTGCCGTATACCGCCCTAATTAATCCCCAAGATTCCGAGCAATTTATTCGGATTCTACCGGATTCTGTCAGCCATAAAGTAGTCGAGCAAATGGCTCAATTTACTTGCAGCCTAGAGGAATTAGGCTTAACAGTTTCTACCGGAAAAGTTGTAGATTTTCGTGTTCGCTCTGACTTGCGCCTAAAACCGGAGAACGGTACAGTTCCGCTGATTTATCCCGCACACTTCTGGGCTGGCGGTGTTGAATATCCCACCGCAACGAGAAAGCATCAAGCTTTAGCTGTCACGGAAAAAACTGCTGCACTCCTCGTACCTAACGAACATTATGTTTTGAGCAAGCGCTTCTCCTCAAAGGAAGAGAAAAAGCGAATTGTTGCAGTTGTCTGGGATGCCAATAAAATTAATAGTTCTCGCGTTGGTTTCGAGAACCATTTGAATTACTTTCACCAACAGGGACGCGGATTAGACCTCACCCTGGCGCGGGGATTGGCAGTTTATCTAAATTCGAGTTTGGTAGATGCGTTTTTCCGACTGTTCAACGGACACACTCAAGTTAATGCTACGGATTTACGCAATTTGAAGTATCCTAATGTAGAGCAATTACTGTTACTTGGCGCTCAAATAGGAGAAATATTTCCTACACAGCGGGAGATTGATCAACTTGTGGAGAGACAACTGCTGAAGGCGACAAATCCGTTAGAAAATAGCCCAATGACAATCAAGAACCGTATTGATGAATCTCTAGAAATACTTGCAGCGCTGGGTTTTCCAAAAGGTCAGCTTAACGAACGTTCCGCCTTAACCCTTCTGGCTTTGCTTGACCTCAAGCCAAAGGATGCTTGGGAATTGGCAAAATCTCCACTTCGGGGAATCACACCAATTATGGAATTTATGGATCAGGAATACGGTAAAAAGTATGCGCCCAATACGCGGGAAACTGTGCGCCGCCAGACTGTGCATCAGTTTCTAGATGCAGGTTTAATTGTTGTTAATCCTGACAGTCCCGAACGTCCGGTGAATAGTCCAAAAACTGCATATCAGATAGAAGAAAGTGCTTTGGAACTGCTGCGAACTTATGACACTTCTGACTGGGAAAAGAATCTTCGCGCTTACCTCGTTCATTTTAACTGAGATATTGCACCATTGTCAATTACTTGTTTAGGAACAGGCTTTTCGGCCTGTTCCACAAGAAATACACTCTTTGTGGAACAGGCCGAAAAGCCTGTTCTTGACAATGGTGCAAGATTTAAGTTTTAACGGAGAACATCTTTTGCAGGCTTATTCAAAAAATGAAAATATTTGTGAGCCACAATGATGCTAAAATGCACTATTTATATGGCTGCCGCTGGCATCGGAATGACATATACTGTGATGCCAGGGGTTGAATTGACCGGAATTGTCGATCGCACTCAGTAAATCAAATAAGTAACTAGGTAAAATATCTCTGCAATGGAAAAAAAGCATAACGCTGGATTGTGGGTATCAGTATTATACTTCGCTCAAGGTCTCCCTTACACCGTCGTTAATTTAATGTCGGTGATTTTTTTGAAAGGTATGGGAACCAGCAACGAATTGATCGGATTGACAAGTCTTTTGTCTTTTCCTTGGGTTTTAAAAGGTTTGTGGGGGCCAGTTGTTGATTTGTATTCCACGAAACGCAAATGGATTTTAACAACCGAAATCATTTGTGCTTTTCTGTTTGCTTTCCTAGCTTTTGGTGTATTGACGCCGGCACCGATTATTATATCGCTTGTTATCTTTACGGCGATCGCCTTTGTGTCAGCTACTCACGACATCGCCATTGACGGATTTTATTTAAACACTCTCAATAAAGACCAGCAAGCCTTGTTTGTGGGGGTTCGCAACACGGCTTATAGAGGTGCTGTCATTGCCGGTAGCGGTTTATTGGTGTTCTTAGCGGGGAAACTGGCAGAACAGCATTTAGTCAGCGGAAATACAGGTGACACCAAAATATATCAAAACATTCCGCTGTCACTTTTCGGTTCGGATTTTAGCGTGTCGGCGCTTAACTACGGATGGGCGACAGCCTTTGGCATTTGTGCGATTATGTTTGTGCTGATATATCTTTTTCAGCGGTGGTATCTTCCCTATCCTCGAAATTACGATCTGGAATCCGACACCCCCCAAAAAACAACAAGCTTTATCGAAGCATTTAAAACTTATTTTCAGCAAGATAAAATAGGTTGGATTGTGGCTTACGTCTTGATTTTTCGCTTGGGCGATGCCTTGACGTTTAAAATGGCTCCTCCATTTTTAATGGATAAAGTTGAGAAAGGAGGATTAGCAGTTTCTACCTCGGATATGGGCTTATTATCCGGTACTTTAGGGGTAATGTTTTTGTTAATTGGAGGGTTGCTGGGCGGCTATTTGATTGCCAAACAAGGATTGAAAAAATGGATGTGGCCGACGGCAATTCTGCAAAATTCGACTAACGTGCTGTATTGGCTGTTGGCAATCAATCAACCGGGGATTGAATGGGCTTATGCTGTAAACTCGATCGAGCAATTTACTTATGGACTGGGCGTAGCTGCCTATACAGTGTTCTTGATGCGGACTGTCCGCCCTGAATACGAAGCCTCTCACTATGCAATTACAACTGCTTTTATGGCAGCCGGAGTGCTGATTCCGGGCGTTTTTAGCGGCTACTTGCAGGCGAGTCTCGGTTATCAAAATTATTTTTTGATGAGCGCGCTGGCTGTGATTCCCGGTATGCTAACCATTTTCTTTCTGCCCCTAGAAGATGAGAAAAAATTGGCATCTATGCCCAGACCTGGACTGGACGATTTCGATTAAGATCAAGTGCGATCGCTATAACTATAAGATTCGGGCGGGTCGGGTTTACCTGCGTTGCACAATTTGAGGATGATTCTTGTGGGGAGTAGGGTTAGCCGTCCCGCCTGCTGTGAAAATACACGCCTTCGGGCTCATGGGCCCATCCCACAAAGCAATCAAAATCATCCCGCAATTATGCCACGCCCGCGTTGCACAATTTGAGGATGATTCTTGTGGGGTGTCCCGCCTGCTGTGAAAATACACGCTTTCGGGCTCATGGGCCCATCCCACAAAGCAATCAAAATCATCCCGCAATTATGCCACGCCGGTTGACCAATGTCTGCACTACTTTTGGAGATTTCGGTCAACCCCTCCCTACAGGAATATTGATGTTTTTAATCATGGAAGAGTATAAATTGTCCGTGTTTGTTTTCCTAAGATAAAATAAGGACACAACATTGTTGTGTCCCTACCGAATATCTGTATTGCCAGCCGCCAACTAAATCGCAATAAAATCGCTAGCTGTTAGCGGACTACTTGAAAGGCCAGCAATACTGGCAAGAACTTCGCCATTACTGGCCAGTTCGATCGTCGTTATAAAATCGCCTGGAGTAACTCTCAATTGGTTGAAGCTCAAACCTCCGCTCAAACCGATTAAATCTTGACCCTTTTGAAAGTCTATAAGTGTATCTGTACCGGCACGCCCTAACACAAATATGTCGCGTCCAGCGCCACCAATTAAGAGATCCGCACCCGCTGCGCCAATAAGTGTATCGTCTCCTTCTGCACCGTTCAAATTGTCATCCCCTTTGCCGCCTAATAGCCGATCGTTGCCGGTGCCACCGCTGATAATATCGTTACCTTTGTTGCCGCTGAGAGTGTCATTTCCCCCATTGCCAGTGATAATATCGTCCCCGGCCAAACCTGATGCTGTATTGTTGGCATCGTCGCCTACTAAATTATTAATTTGGGATAGATCGAGAGCAGTTTGCATTGCCACAACGTTTGCTAAAAATGAGGCTCCCGGAGTGGTTCTTAATTGCTCTAAACTGCTGCGCGATTCCAGCGATGTTCCCAAGGCGGGCAGTGCAAAGTCTAAGCCAGCTAACAGTTCTAAATAATCGGAATCTGTGAAAGTGAAATTAGGGCGGCTCAACTGGTCTACAGAAATTTCTCTCTGAGTCAGGCCGGGAGGAGGAGAAGTTAACAAACCGCTTTGGGTGTGCTTGTCCAAGACAAGTAGTGGGTTGATAATCGGGTTAGTAAATGTTTGAAGAACTACTTTTCCGGGGAGAAAAGCTTCTCCTCCCAAACTAACAAAGTCGCCCTCAACTACGTAGTGAGTTACATTTTTTCCGGCACCGGCTTTCTGCTTGAATGTATTGACGGTGCTCTGATCAACTCCGGGAGAATTGAAGGTGACAACATCTCCGATAGTAGATGTAAATTCGGTGGCGGCTAGTTGCGTTAGGGCGCCGCCTAAGCTGTGTCCGAGAAGGTCTGGTGGCAAGCGGCGGGGGTTTTTGGCTGTATCTTGACTGATTTGTGTCAGCCAATTTCCTAATGCTTGTTTGTTGGCTTCAAATTGGTTGAAACCGGTGCCGCGCGGGTCTGCGTTGGCAATATCGTCTACGGGCGAGTCGGTGCCACGAAATACTAAAACGGGCGGTTTGTCTGGGGTCGTGGAAATTAAGCCGATCGCGTGAAATCCAGTTCCGGGATCGTCAAAGGTGCGATCGATTTGGTAGCCAGCAGCGCTCAAACCTGTTTGAACTAAAGTTTGAGACTGGGGGTTGTTATCTATGTAGACAAGTTGCTTGGCTATAGTTTCGTAAGCGGCGGGGGATGAGGGCATATTTTTTTATTTCCTGTCGTTAGATTGGGAATTAGTGTTTAAGCTACTTAACTAAGTTTACTATAAACTTCGTTTATTTACCATATTAATGGGTCATTTTTATTGGCTTTTTAGGGGGAAATTAAGTGATATTTTTTAATATCAAAAAACAATTTAGCTACAAAACCTATGCGGGTTTTGCGCCACAAAAAAGACAACTTTTGCTTGCCCTAAAGCTATACAAAATCTACCCGCGTAAGATCGCTGGCAACTACGCCTCTGAGAGTAGCAAGAATTTCCCCAGTAATCGGGATACTAATTAAAGCTCCGTCAACACCTTGGGTTACTCTAATTTGAGGAAAAGTTAGACCCCGCGACAGTGTAATTAAATCTTGACTATCTTGAAAATCTAAAATCAGATCTGCTCCGCCGCCGGATTCCAATACAAAGCGATCGCGCCCCGCACCACCAATTAAAAAATCGTTGCCAAACTCGCCGGAAACCAAATCATTTCCGTCGCCACCGTCCAAATAATCGTTATCTCTGCCGCCGTACAAGAAATCGTCGCCATCACCACCGATGATGCTGTCATTACCTCGATTGCCTCTGAGAGTATCGTTACCGCCGTTGCCGATAACTGTATCCTCTCCAGGGCCCCCCGTAGCAGTATTGTTGCGATCGTCCCCTGATAAATAATTCGGTTGTAAGGGAGCTAAACCGTATTGCATTTCTCTGATGAACTGCACAAAAGAAAATTCTGGTGCGGTTCTCACACTCTCTGCACCGCCTCTGCTTCTGATGGCGACTGACACATTGGGCAAGGCCAAATTCATGGCAGCGATAAACTCGTTAAAATCTGAATCGTTGTTATAAGTAAATTCGGGACTGTTTAATTGTTCTACGGAAACTTGCCTCTGCAAAAAACCCACGGGCGGAGTAGTTAACAAATTTTCTGTTCGATGTTTTGCCAAAACAGTTAAGGGATTAATACTCGGATCGGTAAAACTTTGGATAAATACTTTACCCGGGATAAATGCTTCCCCAAACAAGCTGACTACATCTCCGCTGACAATGTAGTGAGTGACATTTTTGTTGCCGACTCTGCCGAGATTTCTCCGAAAACTGGTGAATGTACTCGCTGAGACTCCCGGAGAGTTGAAAGTAAAGATATCGCCGGTCAGAGATGTGTATTCGGTTGCTACAATTTGAGCGACTGCTCCGCCCCAACTGTGTCCGATGACATCCGGCAATAATTTGTTGGGGTTTTTACCAGTATTTTGACCTATTTCTGTCAGCCAATTTTTGATATTATCTTTGTTCTTTTCAAATTCAGGTAAACCAATGTCCCGCGAGTCGGAAAAGATAGCGTCGCCGTCGATGAAGTCTGTACCTTTAAATACGAGGGCGGGCGGGTTTTCGGGATTGGATGAACCGAACCCGATCGCATAAAAGTTTGTTTCGGGGTCGTCGAATATGCGATCGATATAGTAGCCATTAGTATCTAGGAAAGTCGATACTTCATTTTGCGCGCTCGGCTTTTGATTCAAAAAAACAATTGATTTAGCTAGAGCTTCATAAACAGCAGGCGAGGCACTCATAATATTAGATTTTCTGTTTGTTGGTATTTGCGATCGCTCTCTTCTTGAGCTAATTGTCCAATGGCAGCCATTATAGCTGACAAGATTTGTATGGTACACTTGATAAGATCAACTCAAGAATTAAGTTTTTGCGGTTATGGGTATCATTCGTCAATACATTGCTCCATTAATAGCGGTATTAGTATTTTTCGCGGCTCTGGTAGCAGTCAGTGCTCGCATCTTTTTGCCTGGTGACATGGCTGCCCCGGCACCGATTGAGGAAGCGATCCCCCAAAAGCAAGCGGCAGTAGTGAACCCAATTTTCTTGGGGCTAAATTATTCCGCTTTCCGTGTCCGCTGAGCTGATGTCTGCTCAACTAATACCGGGCTACTGGCTGCGATCGGGATCGGGACTCGATCGAGCAAAACTGGTAAAGTTTATGCACCGGACTTACCGAGAGCTTTACCCGGATGGGGAATTGGGACATTTGGCTCAAACTGTCGAGCAGTATTTTTCTAACCAGACGCCGGTTTGGTGGGTAGAGTGCCAGAAAAACACCCAGGAAGAGGCAGAAATTTTGCCGGCGCTTCCCTCGCAGTATCTCAATCCCTCATCTCAAACCCAAAATCTGACATCGGTTGTCGGATGTTTGTGGTTGGGAAATGCGATCGACCAAACCACCGGAGAACGCTATGCTCACATTTTTTTGCTGTACGTAGCACCGGAACATCGCCGTTTAGGAGTCGGTGCAGCTTTAGTTATTCATGCTGAAAATTGGGCGCGGGAAAGGGGCGATCGGCAAATTGGTTTGCAAGTATTTCTGAGCAATCAGCCTGCGGTGAATCTCTATCAAAAATTAGGCTATCAAACTCATTCCCTCTCGATGCTCAAATCCCTTTGAAATATAAATTCTACTGGTTTGGAATCAGGGCTAAAGTCCTGATTCATCCCAATTATGAGGACTTCAGTCCTCACTAAGCTGTTCTGCATTTAAATTGTCTGTCAAAAAACAATCTAACTCTTGTGGGGTGGGCGTCCCGCCCGCCCTGAATATGCAATTTAAAGGCGCGACAGCTTACCAACTTAAGTAACAGCAGAGATATCCGTTTGTAGTAAGGATTTTAGTCGTAATTCATCCACATTATGACGACTGAAGTTCTCACTACAAACTTAGGTGACAGCAATTATGAGGACTGAAGTCCTCGCTACCAACTTAGGTGACAGCAAAGGTATTTGTTTGTAGTAAGTCATATGTTGCACCATTCTCAATTAGCCTTTTAGGAACAGGCAAGATGCCTGTTCCACAACAGATAAATTTTCTTGTGGAACAGGCATCTTGCCTGTTGCTGACAATGGTGCAAGATCTCAGTAGTAAGGTACTGCGCGCGCCCCCTACAATTATTGACGGACTGCTGACTGCTGACTGAGTTGCTTAGGAGCATCCTCAGTGCGGTAAAGTTTTTTTATGAACAATAACGACTACTCCAACGCCCTTGATACTGACACGGAACTGGAAAGCCCTTTGGATCAAATTTATGAATCCGAACCCCCGCTGCCAGATCCCGATGAAATGCTGCCAATGCTTGCATCCCCGGAACCTCAGCACCGGATGATTGCGGCGCGGGCTTTTTGCGAACTGCAGGACGATCGAGCAATTTCGCATTTAATTAATTTATTGAGAGACGGTTGCCCCTTGGTGCGAGTCAGCGCGGCTTATGCGTTGGGGCGAAATCCGAGTCCCGATGCTGTGGAACCGCTGATTCTTCAGCTTAACTGCGACTGGAACGGTTACGTTCGCAAAGGGGTAGTTTGGGCCTTGGGAAATTGCAGGGATCACCGCGCTTTGCCATCTTTAATTGATGCTCTGAAAACTGATATTTCGGCGGTGCGTTTGTGGGCGGCGAGTTCTCTGGGTCAAATGGCAAAAGTTGGTTACTATGTGGTGATTGCGGCGATTCCACCGTTGATTGAAGCGCTGCGGGGAGATGCTGTGTCTGCTGTGCGAAGTAATTCCGCTTGGGCGATCGGGCAACTGGCTCGCGAATTGCCGAATAATATAGTGTACGCTGGGGCGATCGACGGTTTGATTGAAGCTTTAGAAGAAGATGAAGATATGGGCGTGAGGGAAGATGCTAAATCTTCACTTTTGCGAGTTGGCGACCCGCGCGGATTGCAGATAATTGAAGACTTAGAAATGGAAGGACTTTTGTGATTTAAACGCCCCAATTACCAATTACCCCTTACTAATTATGCCTTTCATTAGTGCTAAAACAGATTTTGGTTTCAAAAAAATCTTTGGTTCGCCCCAGAGCAAAGACATTTTGATTAGCTTCCTCAATGCTATGCTGTATGACGCACAACCAACCATTGAAGACTTAGAAATTATTGACCCTTACGCCGCGCCGAGTGTTACTGGATTAAAAGACACTTACCTGGATGTTAAAGCCAAAATTACAGGCAACAAAACTGTGATTATCGAAATGCAGGTAATAAATGTAGAAGCTTTTACTAAACGGGTAGTTTACAATGCCGCCAAAACCTACGCAACTCAACTCAGACCCAGGGAAGGATACTCTAAATTAAATCCTCTGATTGCTTTAACAATTACAGATTTTATTCTGTTTGAAAATACAGAAAAATTTCTCACCCATTTTGTATTTAAAGAACTCGAAGAAAACTTCGAGTATTATAACAGAGAAATCGAATTAGTGTTTGTCGAACTGCCCAAGTTTAACCAAGAACTGGAACAAGTCGAAAACATAATTCAAAGCTGGATTTATTTTATCAAAAATGCTCCCCTCTTCGATGAAATGCCTGAAAAATTTGCATCAATTCCCGAAATTCAAACAGCTTTTTCCATCGCCAGCCGAAGTAATTTAACCCTTAAGGAATTAGAGGAAGTGGAAAAGCGGGAAATGTTTTTTGAAGACCAGCGCGGTGCTATTATTAAAAGTCGCAAAGAAGGCATAATTGAGGGGCAAACAGCATTAATCCTGCGTCAAGTCGTGCGGCGCACTGGTGAAATTTCGCCGGAAATTCAAACTCGCATCCAACAGTTATCTCTCGAACAATTAGAGGATTTAGGAGAAATATTGTTAAATTTTACCAGTCAAGAGGATTTGATAGCTTGGCTGGAATCCGTGTCAGCATGAATTTATAAATTTTGCACTTCTGATACTAAATCCGGCTTTAATACCTCGTTCATTCTTTATTCGCCGCAGGCGGACGGTGTTTGTGTACTAGCGGTTTCAACCGCCGAGTTTCTAATCTAATAAGTCAGGTTCCCGACGCACTATCATGTCATAAAGCGGTTGAAAGCTAAACCATCCCATGCGGTGAGACCCTACTTGCTGCTGTGTTAAACGCGCACATTCTGGCTTGATGAGAATTGGTTTTCCCGCTGCTTCGGCCATTAACTGCGCTTGACAAGAACGTTCCATTGCAATAAACCACCAAGCCGCTTCATCTACTGTTTGACCTACTGTTAACAGTCCGTGATTTTGTAAAATAATCGCTTTTTTCTCACCTAAAGTTTTGGCGATGCGTTTAGCTTCTTCGATTTCCAAAACAACTCCGGTGTAATCGTCAAATAAAGCTTGGTCTTCATAAAAAGAACAAGCATCTTGCGTCAGCGGGTCAAGCAGACGGCCCAAACTCGACCAACTTTTGCCGTAAGGAGAATGAGCGTGGGCTGCTGCAATTACGTCGGGGCGGGCGCTGTGCACTTGGGAATGAATGGCAAATGCTGCTTCGTTTACGGGTTTATTTCCTTCAACAACTTCGCCTTTGTGGTTGACTAAAATTAGGTCGCTGACTCGAATTAAACTAAAGTGCATTCCAAAAGAATTAACCCAGAAATGGTCTAGGTGTTCGGGGTCGCGGACGGTGATGTGTCCGGCAATTCCTTCGCTGAATCCGAAGCGGGCAAATAATCGGAATGCGGCGGCTAAACGCTGTTTGCGGTGGCGGCGTTCTTCTTCTACTGAGTTGAATGTTGGGGGTTGAATGGTGACTTTGGGGATTTTTATTGCAACCATATATTTGTGAATTGGGCATTGGGCATTGGGCATTGGGCATTGTTGACTGTTAACTGTTGACTGTTAACCGTTAACTAATGAGTAATGACTACTGACTGCTGACTAATGACTAATGACTAATGACTACTGACTAATGACTACTGACTACTGACTTTATCTTCGCTAAGGCGCAAACCTGCGATGTTTTTGCAGTCAAAGGTGGCGTTGTTGCCGGGGTGGCGCTCGATTAATTCGAGAATTTGTCCGGCGGGGTTTTGCAGAAACCACTGGGTTAATGAGCCGTAGTCTAGAGGACGCTCTGATAGCGGTTTAAAGTTTTTATTTTGCCATATTTTAGCAGCATTCTGCACGTTTTCGACTCGAATCGCGACGTGGTGAACTGCTTCTAATCCTCTTTCTTGCTGAAAGCGGTTTTTTTGGTCGCCGGCTGCGTGGGGCGCATCTAATACTACTAAGCCGCCGGCTGGCATTAATAAAGTCATTAAATGCAGCCACAAGTCGGAGGGAACGTTAATGTTTTCCGCACAAAAGTTAATCGGGAACAAGTCGGGGCCTTCAACTGTTTTGGCACCGAAGGGGTAAAAAGATTTGGCGTAGTTTTCTAGTTGGGTGCGGCTAGGGAATGTGAGGACAAAGTGGTCGATCGCCACTTGTTCGCCGTACAGGTGCGTCTCAAACGTCCAGGTTGTTAAAAATTGGGGAGTGATAAATTTGGGGTTGAATTCCAGCAAGCCATTTTTTTCGATGAAAGGTGAGTCAAGATGGCCCTCAAGGTTGCGATCGAACTTTAGGGTTTGTAGATTCAAGTTTTTCATCTGTCTTCCCCGATGTTAACTTCGCAAAACTGCGAATTTTGTCTGCAAGCCGAATTTAACGCACATTTGGTGCGCCTTAATTCAAAAATAACACAAAATTTAATACAGGCAAGCCGATCGCCCGATCGCAACTCCTAAACCTTTACACAGCAAGTATTCCCCAATCTAAAATCTCAAATCTCAAATCTAAAATCGGATGGTTTGCCGATCGCGTTTCCGGCCAACCACGCCGTAGTCCAAGCACTTTGGAAGTTGAAACCGCCCGTCACGCCGTCGATATCCAAGATTTCGCCAGCAAAGAAAAGTCCGGGACAGCGGCGGCTTTCCATTGTTTTAAAATCGACTTCTTTGAGGTTGACACCGCCGCAGGTGACGAATTCTTCTTTAAATGCGCCTTTTCCGGCAATCTGATATTCGCCTTGAACGAGTTCTAGCAGGAGGCGATCGAGGATTTTATTCGATAAGTCAGCCCAGCGTTTTTGCTCATCAATGCCGATCGAACTTGTCAAACGTTCCCAGAGGCGGCGCGGCACCGGAAACGGACAGCTAGAGACAATCAATCGGTGCGACAACTGCGACTTAACCGCTAGCAGTTGCTGCCGCAAAACTTCCGCATTGTACTGGGGAAGCCAATTAATCAGCACAGATGTTTTATAATGGCGATCGTGCAAAAATCTCGCACCCCAAGCCGAAAGTTTGAGTACAGCAGGCCCGCTTAAACCCCAGTGAGTAATTAGCAAAGGCCCGCTTTGTTCTAATTTAGCTCCCGGCAATTTCACCTTAGCATTAGGAACAGAAATTCCGGCTAAATCTTTGATTCTGCTATCGGAAATATTAAAAGTAAATAGAGAAGGAACGGGCAGTTCTACAGTATTACCTAACTCTTTTGCCCACTTATAACCCGATGGATTGCTGCCTGTAGCGAGAAGAATGCGATCGCACTTCAATTTCTCCCCAGATTTCAATTCAATTTCAAATGTAGGGGCGGTGCCCCCGTGCCCGCCCTCCAATGTTAATTTCTTTACTGAAACTACTGCATCGCCGGTGCGAATTTTCACGCCTGCATCCTCAGCAGCCCGGATCAAACAGTTAACAATTGTCGCCGAATCGTCGGTAATCGGAAACATTCGGCCGTCTTCTTCGGTTTTCAACTTCACACCGTGACTGGCAAACCATTCAACAGTATCGCGGGGTTGAAATCGAGTAAAAGCACCGCGCAGAGCTTTCCCTCCTCTGGGGTAATTCTGCACTAAAACACCGGGGTCAAAACAAGAGTGAGTCACGTTGCAGCGCCCGCCGCCAGAGATGCGAACTTTTGCCAGGAGTTGGCGGCCAGCTTCTAGTAAAGTGACGCGGGCCTGCGGGTAGGTTTTGGCACAGGTAATTGCACTAAAAAAACCAGCAGCACCGCCGCCGATAACTGTAATTTTGAGCATTCGATCGGACAAATTATTTCTCGCTTATTCTGGTTCAAAATCGGATTTTGCCGCCCCGCAAGTGGGACAAACCCAATCGTCGGGGATATCTTCAAAGGCAGTACCGGGCTCTATGCCTCCGTCGGGGTCGCCTACTGCTGGATCGTAGACGTAATTGCAAACTGTACAAACGTATTTTTGCATTTGCTTAACTCAATTTTATATCGTAAGCCTATAGATTGTACTTGACAACGCAACCTAGTGCAATACCACTTTCAAAAACTCATGAGACTTTCAGCCATTCCCAAATTATTATTAAAAATTAAATTTTGCACAATTATAAAATCTCAACTATAATTAATACCAGTTCTCGCCTGGTCATGCAACAATCATGAGTGTTGGGTTTGTTTCCTGAAAGAGTGTATGCACCGATGCGTCGCTGCGAGATAGTCGCTCTTTTTTAGGATTAGTGAATAGCGACGCACCCTACAGCTACTGTTGCATGACTTTTTAGAATTGCTATAAGTCTTGCACAAATCTCAAATCTCAAATCTCAAATCGTCAAAGCCTCTAGAATCACAGTTCTAGAGGCTTGATTGTATTTTTTATTAGTTTACCGCGATTGCAAGACTAGACTTTGGCTAAAGGCTTCGTCCAAACGCCGTTTTCATCTTCTTCGTACTGCTGGTGAATCGCGTTCCAAGCGGTGTGTTCGGCTTGTATCGAGTCGTTGCTTTCATCAAATGCGGCGTTGTAGGATTCCATAAAGGTTTTTTGAGCTGCTTCCGACAGGTGCGATCGCACTTCTGGAGATAAGTCTGCCGGACTATTGCAGCGACCTTTAACGGCGCGCGGCAGCGTCATTTCGCTAACTGAAACTTCTTCGCCACCTGCACTTTCTAGCAAGAGTTGAAATTCGCCCGAACGGTCGGCGGGAACTTCTGCCATCACGAGAAATTCGCCTGCTTCAACGCGGGTTTGATAGATAGTTGCTTTGTCTTCGGGCATTCCCAAAGCGACCAAAGCGGAAACTAGACCCGCACCGGCCGAACCTGCGATCGCGCCGCTAGCTGCACCCAACAGTACCGCACCCAGCGGGCCTGCCGATACTACTGCACCGACAAAGGGAATAAACAGCACGCCGACGCCTGTTAGCAAACCCAAAAAAGAACCGAATAAGGAGCCAAAAATCGCCCCACTTCGCAGGCCGCCTAATATCACATCTTTTTTAGTAATAAAGCCGGCAATTTTAGTTTTAGATTGAAAGTTTTTTCCCATTACTGAGATGTGGTCGCGGGAAACTCCGCGATCGAGCAACCGCCGAATTACGCCGTCTAATTGTTCTTCTTCCTTAAATACGGCTGAAACTGTGCGTTCGGCTAAATATTCCTCTGTCATTGTTCCTCCTTGATGGTTTTTCGATTAGTTATGCTGGTTTTCAGTATAGGAGGACGCTGTAGGGCGATCGCATCGACCGCGAGATAGAGGTCGATTTATCGGAGATAGTTTGAGGCTCTATCAAAAGAGTTAACGATTTTTTAAATTTGCGCTTGCTCATCTCTTGCAGACGGTTATTCAGCTCTGATATAAGCCCCCAAATATTCGAGTTGATTTATCATTTCCTCTGCTGACTTAGACGCCATTAAGTTCAATATTCCCCGCCACTGAGCACCTACTGAGTAACTTTGTCTAGGTACAACAATAATTCCTGAATGAGTTCTTTTTTGTTCAGCAAAAGTTCTGTGCAAACGGCAGAAATCTCCCATGTTAGAACTGTAAATGACGCGCCCTTGCTCAGTTGCCCAGATTAGCTGCTCCTCATCTGAAGAGCTAAGCTTGTTCGCGTCTGAGGTAGTCATCACCTCTACAGCAGAATTACGCAAAGATTCTACCAACGAAAGGTTGCCAGAATCTTCATCAATATAGAGACGAATTTGACTCACGATAACTTACCTGCCATGTATTCAGCTTCCCAATACTTGCACTCTTCGTAGTACGCTGCTATCTCCGCCTCAACTTCATCTTTATTAGCGTGATAATAAGCCAATCCGGCATAAATTTGTGCTAACGTCAAATGCGGGAATTCTTCAGCAATTTTTTCAGGACTCATTCCTGCTTTGTAGTCAATTGCTATGCTCCGAACGGACATTCTAGTTCCTGCAATTCGCGGGCTACCGCCGCAAGTTCCGGGCGTGCGGACAATTAGCGTTCCAATATCAACGGCAGTTGTCATATTTACCTCGATTGAGTTAACTTTATTCTATTGTAACGCAGCTTCATTTCTACCCGATCGCACTAAACAACATTAACCAATGCCATTAGCACCCCTGTTTCCTGTCGTTCATCCCATCCTCAAATCTGCTTTTCCCGGATGTCTGTGGACGGGTGATATCAACAGCCGAGAAATTGCTCTCACATTTGACGACGGGCCCCACCGTCAGCACACACCTCAACTGTTAAAAATTTTAGACAAATACGACATCAAAGCTAGTTTTTTTTTGCTAGGTTTTTGCGTAGACAGGCATCCAGAAACGGCTAAAGAAGTGTACGATCGCGGACACTGGATCGGCCTCCACGGCTATCAGCATATATCGTTTGCCAAACTCAAAACCCACGAACTCAAACAAAGTTTAGAAGACACGCAGAAAGCAATTGCCAAAGCTTGCGATTTAGATCCAAAATTAATCCGGGACGTGCGGCCGCCCAACGGGATTTTTACGCCGCGAACATTAGAGTTATTGCAACAGTGGGAATATCGCCCTGTAATGTGGAGTGTCGTCCCGGAAGATTGGGTGCGGCCGGGGGTGAGGAAAGTTATTAGTCGCGTCGTGCAGCAAACTGAAAACGGATCAATTATTGTACTGCACGACGGATATTGCGGTGGCGAAGATGTTGCAGCTTCTGCTGATAAAATAATTCCATTGCTTTTGTATAAAGGTTACAAATTCGTGACAGTCGATCGACTTTGGGAACAAGTTTCTGCCTGATTGTGTCACTGCAATCCCAAGCGCAGCAATCGCCAAGCTTTGAAATTGCTTCGCAATCCTCGGAATCACTGCGCGGCTGTGAAGGCGCTACTCATGAGTATGTTAAGAGAAACAGGTTAAAATACCTGCTATTCCATAAAATTTGCTTCGGTTTCGAGCGCCAATTTGTAAGTAGAGGAGTCTGTTCTATGATTCGAGCGCACAGATGGCAAGCTATCATCGGTTTACTGGTAGCCCTGGGGATAATCATCGGGAATTTAGTGTTTCCGGGCATGAATGTAGCGCCGGCATTTGCTCAAGCCAAATTTAAGGATGTTAACGACCATTGGGCGCAAGCTTGCATAGAGGAGTTAGCGCAGAAAAAAATCATCAGTGGCTACTACGAAGACGGCACTTTTCGCCCGAATCGCCCAGTCAGCCGCGCTGAGTTTGCGGCGATGGTTCGCATGGCTTTTCCAGATGCCAAAACCGTCCGCAATCCGATCGACTTTGCAGATATTCCTACGAATTACTGGGGTTTTAAAGCAATTCGAGAAGCTTATCAGACGGGTTTTATGTCTGGATACAGTGGCAGTATTTTTAACCCCACTTTGAATGTTACCCGCTGGCAGGTTTTGGTAGCTTTAACCAGCGGCTTGAAATATACACCTGCGGGGCCGGCGGCTGAGATTTTGGATGCAACTTTTGAAGATGCGCGGGACATTCCCGAACTGGCCAGAAGTGCGATCGCAGCCGCCACAGAAAAACAACTTGTTGTCAATTATCCGGCTGTTAAACAGCTAGAACCTACTCGGAATGCTACTCGCGCCGAAGTAGCAAGTTTTTTCTGTCAGGCGATCGCCAAACCCGGCCAAACTGCCTTAATTCCTTCGGAATATATCGCCCAAGTTCCGCCGAATATCGGCCCGCCGAGAACAACAGAAACCTCGGAAGCGGGGAAAGTTCGGGCGGAAGTTTCTTTCGTAAAAGAAGCAGAAAATGCTAAAAATCTCCGCATCAGAATTATCCGCGACGGTAAAAGTTTATTAGAAGAACCAGTGCTGATTCCGACTCGTTCTCTAGTAGATAACCCCGACCTAAGAGCCAGCGAAGAAATATCAGAAGGACGTTTTTTATCGCTGCGAATCCGTGATTTGGACGGCGACAAGGAACCGGAAGTGCTGGCAGATTTAGTGTCAATCAAAAGCGGCGTCCGCTGCTGCAATTATTCGTTTATTTACCGCTACGACTCGGCAGCTAACAAATACACTCATATCAAGCATTTCTGGGGCAATGTGAGTTACGAAATTGTCGATTTTGGCAAAAATGACATCCCAGAGTTTAAGAGTCAGGACGGGCGATTTTCCGAGGCTTTTACAAATTACGCTGATTCTCGCTTTCCGCTGCAAGTTTGGGAGTACCGCCAAGGTAAAATGCAAGATGTTACCAAGCAGTATCCGGTGGAAGTATACACGAATTCTGCTGAGCTATGGCTGGAATCTAACAAGCGTCTGAGTGAAGATGGGGAGGTGAAGGGGGTGTTGGCGGCCTTCATGGCGAACAAGTATGTCATGGGCCAGGATGCGGAAGGTTGGCAATTGTTGGAGAGGGTTTATCAAGGGCGCGATCGTACTCAATTCTTTGGGAAGTTGCGGGAGTTTTTGGTGAGTACGGGTTATGCTAGTAAGTAGATTTGGAGGTTGTTAACGGCAGATTTAAGCCGATTAACGCGAATTAACGCGGATTGTGTTTTTAGGGGCGGATTGGGTATCTAGATTAGCTGTTCAGTGTTTGGTATTTCGCGATCAACCCGCCCCTATAAGTTTTTTGTAATTACCATGCAAATTCTCTCTTCACATATTCCGCTAATTCCCGATTGTGTGGCTGAAAATACTCGCGCAATCGCTGGCTGACAGCATCATCCGCAGGCTGATAATCACCACCGTTGTACTTTTGGTAATTCCCCAGTGGAAAATCTGGCAAATCTAAAAACTCAAAAACTTGTTTGAGTGTCGCAGCCGGATTGGCATAAAATTCTTCACTCTGCAAAATCAAAAACTGTTCGGTGGGAAAAAGTTTAATCCACTGTTTGAGACTGCAACCATAAAGACTCTTATAAATATAATGGCAATCTTTCCAATGATTTCTATCTTCTAAACAAGTTTCAGTTGCACCATCAAGCAATTGCAACTCGGAATTTATCGCCTTTTCAAAACTTCTGTGTTCAGTACCGCGCCTCACCAGCATTTGATAGTGCGAAAAAGCCCGATCAACCGGATTTCTCAAAATCACAATCAGCTTAACTTGGGGCAAACAACCGTGCAATCTTTCCGCAGCCAGCGGGTGAGTGAGATAAGTCGGAGTTGCTTCTCCTGTTAAAAAATGATGTGCCTCTATTGGCGGCGGAAAATGCGATAGATACCAATCTATTCCCTTGTTGAAATGTTCGGAAAAAAAACAGATTTCTTTATGGGCGGCCGCTAAAATCTGAGGGTGCGAAGTGATATATTTGTAGAGAGAAGTTGTGCCGCAACGGGGAGAACCAATGATAATGAAATCTGCAGATTCCCTAGGGGATAGCTGCGCTTCACGCGATGAGGCCCAATTCCATTCTACTTGCGACAGGTGCGGGCGAGATGCGACGGTTTGCAAGCGGACTGCGGTTTGAAAAAGCGCGATCGACTCCTGAATTTTTCCCTGCTTACTCAGCGTTACAGCCAAGTTAATATAGGCTAATGGAAAATTTGGCAAAATCTCGATAACTTCGCGGTAAAGAGCAACCAGGCTGTCAATCAGAGGAGAATCTTTAGGCAGCGGCGCGTACAGCAAGGGGAAGTAAGCAGCCGTAAAGTTTGGTTGGAGGAGAATGGCTTTTTGGTGACAGGCGACAGCTTCTGCTATTTGCCCGTTTTGTTGCAGTGCTTTGCCTAAATTATGGTAAGCTGAGGGCGAATTGGGATTTTGGGCGATCGACTGTTCGTAAAGGGCGATCGACTCTTGCAATTTTCCCTCATCCTTCAAACTATCTCTAAAAGTATCTGTAAAATTGCGATCGGCAAAACTCATGCTGGAATCCTGTAATAACCGCGCATCATCACCTTAACATCTAAATGCTTCATTTCGGCAGTAGAAGCATCGTGAATCATATTCTCAGTCGGTGCAATATAAGCCTCGCCCGGTGCAATTCTCAGCTTCACCACCGGATATTCTGGATAGCGCTGCATAAACTCATTGGTTAACTGTCGCGTCCAAGGTTTTCCAACATCAGAATCAGGGTACCCCAGCATTTCAAAAATGTCCATCTCTGTCAAATTCACAAACAAAAAATAACGGCTGTCCCGCCCTAAATTCACGCAAATCCGATTAGTAGCCTCCTGCTTTTTCGCCAGGGGCAACCCGTCCCAATTATCAGTATGCAAACCGTTGCGGCAGCCCCGTTTATTATCAATTGTTGCCGTACTCAATCCCGGTTGTCTGCCTCCCATACCGTTAATAATTGGCGACGCGTCCGACAGACAAAAAGGCTGAAAATACTCAATTAATTTATCCAGCGCCTGCCGACATTTTTCCTCGGATTTAAACTCAGCAACCTGTATCGGAGTTGTTAGGGAAGCGATACCGGCAGCAGCAAACAAAGCTAAAACATCCGCAGGTAAACGCACAATCCCTACACCCGAATATTGCGGTGGGGGTTCATGAACCCAAAGCAGTGCAGACTCTGCCGATGTTGGTTCCCTCCAAGGTTCTTTTGGCATAAAAGCCCCTTCGCAATACGGAATGCGATCGGGTACGCTGTCAAAAGCTAGCTGCGTGCCCGAACTCAGCCACACTCGAATTGGGAACTCTTTATCTGTAGTTTCTGACTCCAGATTTTGGCAGCGATAAATTACTATACTTTGACGGAGACTGGACATTATTTAATATTGATGAAGCGCAATTATCAAAAAAAAACAGTTGGTAGTCTCGACTTTAGTTTTTTCTTCTGAGTTTTAGGAGGTAGGTAAAAAGTGGTTTGAGGTGCTACTTATAGCGGTAAGGTGCGAAGTGCAAACCTGCAATACAGAAAATTCCACGTTTATTAAGTACACCCGCCTATCGCTCTCCGTAGGGACACGGCACTGCCGTGTCCCTACCTCTGCTATGTACTTTTTATCATCCTTTAGCAATCTTGCCTAATGAGTGCAGTGAGTGCAGTGAGTACAGTGAGAGCACATCCCTCCTATCTCAAACCCTTCCGCATTGGGAAACTGCCAGAGAGTTTGCGTTAAAGTTGCGCGGTCAACATCCTCTCGGAGAACTGAAGAAAGAGTCAAAACGCGGGCTTCATCGTCTGTGCTTTCTACCAAAATTTCGCCCTCAGCAACTTTAATTGCATCTCGGTGCAAAATGCTGATGCCGAACATATCAGTCATCCCCAATTCGGACAGTTTACCTGCAATTTCATTGAGAAAATCTGAGTTATTGACAACTGCTTCTGACCGTTTAATTCCTGCCGATACAGCTTCACTAACGCGGACAAATTCTAAGGGAAACCAAACCCAGTCGCCTGATGTTCGATCTTTTTCAACCTTCCACATATACGGAATAGCGTCGCCGTATTCTGCGGTCGGCTTGACATAAGCATTGTTGCCATCAAACTCTTCAACCAACCTTTCGTTATCCGCCAGGTCAAAGTGTTTGTGAAGCAAGCAAATACCTACCTGCTTTTGCAAACCGTGACTGCGGATGATAGCGCCCAGTTGTGTCATGTTGTCCTGGGCTTGCTGTAGCAGGTCTCTCGCCGTGAAAAAATGCTCTAAACTATCGAAAACATCTGGTTTGTAAGATGTCAGCATACAGGTTTAGGTTTCCTTCTAAATATTCACTAGATAGACCATATTTAACTTTCTCTCGAATGTCAACTGTTTGCCTGCCATCAACACATTAATCTTTTTTATATGTAAATTTTATAAGTAAAATTACTAAAAGTTCATGAAGAAATACAAAAAATTGTTGCTCTTTGAGGCGCTAAGCTAAAATAAATATAAAATATCCCACATTAAATCACTGAAAATGGTATATCCATCTGCACCTTGGAATCTGCAAGGTTATGCTGTTCAGACTTTACAATTGGTAGATGTGGCACGAGTGCGCCCCTTGGTTCCCTCTGAGTTAGAAATTGTCTCTTTATTGCCCGGAAAAACCCTAGGCGGCATTTATATATCCTCCTACGGGTTGGGTTCGGTGATGGAGTACAATGAGTTTATTGTGGTTAGTGCGATCGCCAATTATGCAGGAAAATGGGGCGCTTGGATTTCCCATATTTACGTAGACAATCCTAACTCGGTAGCCGGCGGGCGCGAAATTTGGGGACTTCCTAAAGAATTAGCTCAATTTAGTTGGGAAGGTAGCCCTTCGGTAAAGGCAGCACCGCTAGGCTACCGCGTCACAGTTCGCCAAGAAAACCGTCAACTGTGCAGCCTCAATTACAGCCAGCAAAGCTTAGCCTTACCGCTGCCTTTTAGCGGGAATGTTTTCAGCGCTGACCGCAGCAATTTGCTGTTGTTTAAAGGAGGATTAGAGTCTCGCATCGGTTTGATTAAAGGCGAATTAGAAGTGGCAGAAGAAAGTCCTTTTGCCAGTTTAAACTTAGGTCAGCCCTTGCTAACATTTGCCTGCGAAGATATGCGTTTAAAAGTCGCTGCGCCGGAAGTTGTGGGAAACAGAGCCGTTGAATTCAGTTATTAGCTGTAAAGTGCGGATATTCGCAGTAAACCTAAAAAAACAGAACAGCCAGAAACCCGGTTCAAGAAACCGGGTTTCTGGCGCGGCGTATTAGTTTGAGCTACTTACAGCACTTCCGGATGTTATGAGGTACAGTAGCAGCAATTAGTAAACCAGTTTTTGAGATGTTTCGGATTAATTAA
>NZ_JAUBTS010000078.1:0-27661 GCF_036705105.1 Microcoleus sp. B9-D4 | reverse complement strand
GCTGCCTATCTTTTTTTACCACAAGTTGCCTCAATCCTTACTAGCTATGGGTTTGGGGTGGGTTGTCACCCCCCCAGATATTGAAACAAATCGTACTGAAGTAGAGGCAGAGTATCAAATAGTTTTGCAACAGGCAGAAGAAATCCGGCAGTATTGGGAAGATCGCAATCGCGATCGACTCGCTCAGATTGCAGGAATGCCGCCAAAGCCCGATCGACAGGCAGCTTGGGCAAAACTTCAGGCACGAAAAGCTAGACTTGCTGTATCAAGCTGATGATTTTTATAATTGACCATAATATTGAGGGGCAATATCTCATGCTTTTTGGCAGCATAACTGCCGGAGGTTGAGTTGATTTACTATCGATTCGCTTCGTGATTTTTGAAGAAGTTCAGTTACCAATTAATAGTAGCGATCGAATTGTTTGGCGATTTGCTCAAGACAACCAGATGATTCTGCTGACAGCAAATCGCAGTATGAAAGGAACAGATTCGTTAGAGCAAGTTATTCGTGAAGAAAGTTCACCAACTTCGCTACCTGTTGTTACCCTCGGAAACATCGATCGAGTGGCTGAGCGTGACTATCGGGAGCAATGTGTCGATCGCTTGATTGAGCTTGTACTTTACATCGAAAACTATATAAGAGTTGGTCGGATTTTCATTCCTTAACACTGTCGGCTTTAAGGGATGATTGAGCGATCGCGCTTTTTCTTATTTGTTAAGGGCGATGCAAAGATGGAGATGATGTGCCACTCTACCTAGAAAAGCAGTTAGCACAGTTATTAACTGAAATGAATGAGTTAAGGGAGGGCGAGGGTTTATGAGTCGATATAGTATGATTGTTCAATGGTCTGATGAAGATCGGCTTTTCCTAGTCACGATTCCAGAGTTTGCTGATCGCGTGGTGATGCCTTGCACTCACGGCAAAACTCGTGAGGAAGCGATTCATAACGGCGAAGAAGTGATAGAAATGTATTTGGAAGCTTGGGAAGCAGAAGGTGAATCTATCCCTGAACCTAGTACGCTTCAAAGTGCTTGATTGGTATTGTAAAACTCTTTTTGTGTGGTATGCGATTGCCTTCAAATCTACATCGTCACACTAAGCAACCTGAGCATTCACCATTGAGTCACTCTCCAAAACATCCGGTGCTGTCAAAATGTTTTGAAGTTGCTGCACAACTTGAGTTTCATTTTGGTATAACATAACTAGGTGATCTTTTGCTCTTGTTATTGCTGTATAAAGTCCTGCTTTTTCTTGAAAATCTTTATCAGCATCGGGCAAATTTTCCACTTGGTCAACGCCAGCAATAATAACGGCATCAAACTCAACTCCTTTCAGCGCGTTCCAAGAATCTACAATTACAAAAGGTCGGTTTACAACGTTATAAGTTCGCTCTTGAGGACGTATGGGAGCGCGATGGGGAACATCCAATTTCCGCAGGCATTCGCTAATTTCTGATTTAAAGGATCTTGGCTCTTGTGGATGCAATAAAACTCCGATTGAAGATTCTGGATGACTGCTCAATGCCAGTTTAACCTGTTTAGCTATATTGTCTGGAGACCTATCACTTTTTACAAGCATTGGCTTAATAGATGAACTGCGAGAAGACTTTTTGAGTGGTTCGACAATATGACCGATTTTACCACCAGCTTCTGAGCGTTTAGCTATCTTCATATTAGCACTAGCTAAATAAGGATATATAAACTGCCAAGCTAATTCTATAATTTCGGGCGCGTTTCTATAGTTTAAATCAAATATTTGCGAACGACCCGTGACTTCAAATCCAAGATTCTTCCAAGTCCATTTTTCCTTTGTTCGATGTTGCTGACCTTCGTACACTGACTGAGTATTGTCATAGACAAAAAAGATAGAGTTTGTATCGGGATTTACGGCATATAACATGGCCTTAAACCATTCATCATAAAAATCTTGAGCTTCATCAATTAAAATGGCTTGATAGCGCTCTTTGGCGTTATTTTTAACTAAATCAATAATTTCCCCTCGCATCTCAGGGTTTTCATCCCACTCATAAGTGTACCCTATGCGATAAGCCCAACTATGAAAAGTTCGACACTCTACGTTTGAACTCCAGCCTTTTTGTTTGATTATTGAATCAATCCATTGATTCATAAAGCGATTGTAACACAATACCAAAATATCCTTATAACCCTCATCAATTAGTTTTTCAAGACGATTTAGCAATACTAATGACTTACCAGAACCTGCAACGCCTCGAACTAAAGCATGACCTTTAAGCGAGAAATTTTTGGCTTTATTCTGTTGTTCGTCTAAATCTTGGCTATTTGATCGCTGATTTAAAGATTGCTCGAAGTTAACCCACTGTTCCACGATGGTTCTCCTTATATTCTTTTTGTTGAGTGCTCTTTATTCAAATTAGCTTACTAACTCTGGATAAACTTTGCAGCGACAAAAAGTGATAAAAAGTGATAAAAAGTAGTAACATCTCCTCTACTGTGCTAAAATCTATCCACAGCAATGTGTGTACATGGGCAAAGTATCATAAACCATGCCAGCACAACCTCCACTCCGACACTACATTTAACAGGATTTAACCCATGACAGTCGATGAAGCTCTCGCCATTGTCGAAACAGTCCTAGATGATGACGAACAGTTAAACGACGTGCAAGAGCTAATCTTCAAACAGTGCTGGGAAGGCAGACAGTCTTATGAGGAAATTGCTAAACTTTCTAAATATGATGATGAATATATTAAAGCGGCTGGCTATAAACTCTGGAAGTTACTCTCAGACGCTTTTGACGAAAAAGTAAAAAAAAGTAATATTAAAGCAGTTATAAAACGATACTTGCGGCGACATCAAGTGACTTTACATCGAACTCAAGTTATTGGAGTTAATCTCAGCGGTGCTAACTTAAGCGGCTCCAGAGTATTATTCGCAAACTTAAGTGAATCAGATTCATCTGCAGATTTACACGGTGCAATTATAACTGATAATAAGACGGCATCAGATGAAATTATCAAGGCTGAAGACGCAAATAACCAGGGAATTTTGTCGAGCATAGAAGAACGGATTTATCACTGGAATGATTTGCGCTTTCACAGCCAAGAACAAGTAAAAATAGCCGAAGCGCTCGATCGCACAAACACCCTCTTTTTCCCCAACTCCAAAGCCCGCCTCACAACACCCGCAGGCCGACAAAACCAAGAACCAGATTTCCTCATATTCCACCAAGGCAAATGGGGAATTCTGGAAATATGGCATCCCGATACACAAAAAGATGAAACGCGCGATCGCCTGTTTGCATCTCACGGTATCAGCATCATCCACTACTGCGACGCTAACAGATGCACAGAAGAACCCGATCGCATTGTCCGAGAATTTTTAGACATATTGAGTCAGGGATAGGGCGATCGCATTTAGTTAATTGGTTGAACGAACGCCAGCCTTAATTGCTAAAACATAGCCTCCTATCATTGTATCGATCGGCGATCGGGCTGCACGATTCAATGGTAAAATACAAATAGTAAAGCGTTCTCAGTGGCTATGCCTGCCAAAGATCGATTTCATGAAGCCGTAAAAGTCGCCCTCCAAAAAGATGGCTGGACAATTACCGATGATCCACTTATAATCCCGATCGAGCGCATCAGCAACCTCTACATTGACTTTGGAGCAGAAAAGTTACTCGTTGCCGAGCGCAAGGGTCAAAAAATCGCTGTTGAGGTCAAAAGCTTTCTTGGAGCCTCTACACTTTCGGAATTTCATACGGCCTTGGGTCAGTGTCTTAACTATCGCTACGCACTCGAAGATACCGAGCCCGATCGAACACTTTATCTCGCCGTTCCTGTCAGCATTTATGACAACTTTTTTGTTGTTCCCTTCATTCAATCTGTGATTCAAAGGAGTCAAACCCGTCTAATCGTATACGATCCTACCACGGAGGAAATCAGACAATGGCTAACCTAGATAGTTATCGCAATGCCGTGCAGCAAGCCTTACTCAACTATGCTCAGATGCGTTCTGGAACTTCTAGCAATTCAGAGTTAGAACTCCAAATTCTGTTCGATTCACAGCGCGACCATTACCAATTAGCCTATGTCGGCTGGCACAAAAGTAAGCGTGTCTATGGCCCAATTTTACACCTCGATATTAAAGATGAAAAAATCTGGCTCCAACTCAACACAACGGAAGATGATATCACCCTGGATTTGATGAAGTTAGGTATTGCTAAAGATGATATTGTTCTGGGGTTCCATTCACCATATATGCGCCAGTTCACAGAATTTGCCGTAGGTTAATGCCATTCTGTTGGATCGATTTCTTTTCGACTGTTTGCATCTCACGGTATCAGCATCATCCACTATTGCGACGCTCACAGATGCACAGAAGAACCCGATCGCATTGTCCAAGAGTTTTTAGACATATTGAGTCAGGGATAGGGCGAGTGGTTTTTTCATAAGGGCGATCGCATAGAGGCCCAGAAACCGGGTTTTTTACGAAAAGACTGGTTGTCACCGACAGATTAGGTAAAAACCCGGTTTCTTTGTCGGAGTGCGTAAGTGCATAAGGGCGATCGAACTCCCTAACAAAGTAGATTTTGCCTTGACAAATAACTCGATTTGTGATAATCACCAGAGGTGGAAATTTTTAAGGGCGATCGGGATCTACTTCTGCAAAACGGGCGATCGC
This sequence comes from Microcoleus sp. B9-D4, assembly GCF_036705105.1. NCBI lineage: Bacteria > Bacillati > Cyanobacteriota > Cyanophyceae > Oscillatoriales > Microcoleaceae > Microcoleus > Microcoleus sp. B9-D4. Next base: position 22,996 of record NZ_JAUBTS010000078.1, on the reverse strand, counting down.
GATCGAGCCTAACTCATTCCCCAGCAGCCTCAGCCGACGCAGCGAATCTCTCCGCTACAGCTTTGCCAATTAGCGCCACCTGACTCAGAGGCAAAAACTGAATTTTTTTGACAATATCGTTAATTTCTGGGGCTTGCGAGACTGGATTGCCATCCAAAAAGCTGAGAAACTCTTCCAGAGTATAGCCGGCTCTCGCTGCGAGCTTACCCAAGTTTTCAGTATCAGGAACTGTATCGCCCCTTTCCCAAAGCTGAACAGCGGTAGCGGAAACGCCCAAAAGCTTGCCAAACGCTCGCTGACTCATTGTTCCGCGAGCAGTTTTGATGATTTCGCTAAGTTTTTGTCTATTTTGGATGTTCACGACTTAAAAGCTCTGCGATCGTACATAGCAGTCTACTTGCCAACTGATACATCAACTATATTTCCCAGACGACTCAGCCGCCGCCGCGAGTCTATCCATCACAGCTCTACCAATCACTGCCAACTCACTAATTGGTATAGATTGAATTTTTTTAAGCAGATCGTTAGTATCTACGGGTTCCTGCATCGGCTTGCCTTCAAGATGAGCCATGAGCTCTTCCATCGTAAAGCCTGCTCTTGTCGCAATCTGAGTCAAATTTTTCGTATCTGGAAGTACCTGCCCCTTTTCCCAATACAAGACAGAAGCAGCAGAAACTCCCAACAGCTTGCCAAAAGCAGTCAGACTCATCGAGCCCCGCGCTAATTTAACAACCTCACTCAGTTTTTTCTTAGCTTCTGCGTCCACGATATCAGCCACGAGATAACCACAATTCCTAGTTTACTTGTGTACCAACAAATTTACCTGTCTTGCTTGACAGGAGAAGATTTAGCAGATATTATTTTAATTACATTGAAAATTTTAATTTTCATTAAAGTTTCTTGAGGAGAAATAGCAATGACCAAGAGACGCACTCAAAAAACTCACAAGCCCAGCCACACACGCCAGAGCCTTACAGCCTCGGGTTGGCTAAAACCCCTCTGCTGGCAAATCTCCAAAAAAGAAGTCGCCGAAGCCCTGAGAATGCCCGTCAACCGCATCGTCAAAGTATACCCCAAACAACATCAAGTAATAGTCGTTTACCTGAACAAGAAAGGACAAAAATGCAGTTCTTTTTTCAGCTACAGACTATTTGCCAGATGGCAACAAGAGGCGATCGCAGCAATTGCCAGTTGTCGAAACCAGCAAATCCTAGCACCCCTAGAAGTCATTGTACAATACGACCTCGAACATTTCAAATATCCAGTGGCGATCGCCGATGCAATTTGGGAAGCCCTACTCAACCAGATCTCCCGCGTAACAAGGGAACTGAGGCTGAGCAAACAATGCGCCTAGCCCCCCTAGCCCCCTATCACTCCATCAATTAGTAGAAGCAGCCAACTCAGCCAAACGTTCCTGCTGATCCTGAGAAATGCAAGTTTGAATAATCCCCTCAATATCCCCTTCCAAAACACTATTGAGCGAGAAATTTTCCCCCAAACGGTGGTCGGTAGCCCGATTGTCCTTATAGTTGTAAGTGCGAATCTTCTCCGATCGCGAACCAGTACCAACCTGAGCCAAACGCCGCGACTTCACCTCATCCTGCTGCTCCCGCAACTTCATCTCATAGAGCTTAGCCCGCAAAATCTGCATCGCCCGCTCCTTATTCTGCAACTGACTGCGCTCCTCAGTACAGAAAATCCGAATTCCCGTCGGCTTGTGAAACAAATCCGCAGCAGTTTCCACCTTGTTCACGTTTTGACCGCCAGCACCGCCCGATCGAGCCGTACTCATCTCAATATCCTTCGGATCGATGTGAATCTCCACATCATCCACCTCCGGCATCACAGCCACCGTCGCCGTCGAAGTATGCACCCGGCCGCCAGCCTCAGTCACCGGCACTCGCTGCACCCGGTGTACTCCAGCCTCAAACTTCAGCTTGCTGTAAACGCTGTCGCCTGTAATTTCCAGAATCACCTCTTTAAAGCCGCCCATTTCCGCCAGCGACTCGCTCACCAACTTCACCTGCCAGCCTTGAGTTTGAGCGTAGCGCGAATACAGCCGCAGCAAATCTCCCGCCCAAATACTAGCCTCATCACCGCCAGTACCGGCCCTAATTTCCAGCATAATATTCTTGTCATCGTTCGGGTCGCGGGGGAGCAGCAAAACCTTCAAACGACTTTCCAAACTCTCCAGCTTCGCCTCAAGTTCCTGAACTTCCAGCGCAGCCATTTCTTGCATATCTCGATCGCCCGCGGCTTCCTTGAGAACCTGTCGCGCGCCCACCAAATCTTCCTGAGTGGTTTTCCACAGAGCAAAAGTATCGACCACTTCCTCCAAGGACGATCGAGCTTTTGCTACCCGTTGAAACTCTTGATTGTCCCTAGCCACATCCGGGTCAGCCATGCGGCGAGTCAACTCATTAAAAGTTTGCTCTACCGACTTCAATTTATCCAGCAAATAAGATTCAGCCATTGTCAGTTGTCCTTTGTCAATCGATTTTAGATTTTAGATTTTAGATTTTAGATTTTAGATTTGAAGAACAGTGGGGATAGAATCTCGATCGAACTCAACTCGATCGAACTCAACTGCCTGCTTAGCAAGTCTTCAATCTAAACTCTCCAATCCGAGGGCGGATCGATTTTAGATTTTAGAACTCAAGAGCAGTTAGGATAGAATGTCGATCGAGATCAACTGCCTGCATAGCGAAGTCTTCAATCTAAAATCTAAAATCCGAGGGCGGTAAGTTGCCAGTAGAAAGAACTACTCTCAACAAACTGCGGACAAATGACAATCCGGCTACTTCTTCTTTTTGCCTTTACCCGCAGCCTTAGAAGCATCTGCTTTCGGATCTTCCATTTTCAGCGGTCCAGAGGAAGCATCTGCCTTCGGCATTTCTACCTCGGTCATGCCGTATTTCCGCATAAAGCGCTCCACACGACCTTCAGTATCAATAATCTTCTGAGTGCCAGTATAGAAAGGATGATTTCCCGACCAGACATCAACTTGAAGCTTTGGTCTAGTTGATCCCACCGTCATCACAAGTTCCCCGTTGCAATAAACCTGAGATTCGGGATACCACTCAGGGTGAATGCCATCTTTTGCCATTGTTTTTTACTCTCTAATTTTTGACTTTACAACCATTTTAGCTGTCCTAGGACTTGCGTACCAACAACAGCAGCAATTTGGCCTAATATCTTGTGGAACCAGCAATCAGAAATAGAGTTGAAAAAAAGGAAGATAGAATCTGGATAATTTTGCCTTCTTCCCTCTTCCTTCTTCCTTCTATCCGTTACATCCGTTACATCCGTTACACAATCCGGTGCCGAACCTGGATTACCGCTTCGAGTATTGAGGAGCTTTGCGAGCTTTCCGCAAACCGTACTTTTTCCGTTCTTTGGCCCGCGGGTCGCGAGTCAAATAGCCCTCAGTCTTCAGAGGCTTGCGGTTGTCCGGGTCTAATTGACAAAGTGCTCTAGCGACACCCAAGCGAATCGAGTCAGCCTGACCCGTCAAGCCACCGCCTTCGACTTTTACCAAAATGTCGTACTCATTTTCCAGACCCAAAGTTTCCAGAGGGGCCTTAGCGAGAGCCAAATAAGTAGGGTTGAATTGCAGGTACAAATCCCCCTCTTTACCATTGACAGTCAGTATGCCAGTGCCGGGAACCAAGCGCACCCGCGCTACGGAACACTTGCGGCGGCCGGTACCCCAGTACACAGCGCGACCGGATGTATCTGTTGCTTGCATTACTCATTTCCTCCCGGAATCGTGTGAACAATTAATTCTTCTGGTTTTTGAGCTTGGTGCGGGTGGTTGGGGCCAGCGTACACCTTCAGTTTAGTAAACAGTTGTCTGCCCAGAGAAGTGTGAGGCAGCATTCCTCGTATAGCTTCTTCGACAATTCTTTCGGGCAAACGTGCTTGCAATTTGGCAAAAGTTTCTGTTTTCATGCCGCCCGGTCTTCCAGAATGGCGACGGTAGATTTTCTGGGTGCGTTTTTTGCCAGTAACAGCGATTTTGTCCGCATTGATGACAATTACGAAGTCGCCGGTATCCATAGAAGGAGTGTAAGTCGGTTTGTGTTTCCCCCGGAGGTACATGGCAACTTCTGTTGCCAGACGGCCCAGCCGCTGGTCAGCGGCATCGACCACGTACCACTTGTGCTCTAGGGAGTCTTGAGTAGGGACGTAAGTTTTGTTCATTGTTTGTTGTTAGTTGTCTATTAACTGTTAACTGTTGTTAGTTGTCAGTTGTCAGTTGTCAGTTGTCAGTTTTTAATTGTTAGTTGTCCTTAGTTTTTTATTAGTAGTTACCTAATGACTAATGACTAATGACTGCTGACTAATGACTAATGACTAATTTTGGCTGGGTGTCGTACCAGACCTCTGGGGGAAAGGGAAATTCTGAATAGCCAACCCGCAGCAGGCACAAACCTTGAGCGGGAGCGGCATATTTTACCATTTCTCGGCGTTCGTTGACCCAGATATCTGTGAAATTGTCGATCGGCCTTTCCCCGCGACCCACCTGCACCAGCAACCCCACCAGCAGCCGCATCATCCCGTACAGAAACCCGCTCGCCTGAACCTCAATATAGATAAGAGGCCCAGAACGCTGACACTCGGCCGCTTGCACGTCCACCCAGGAATGGGGGCGGGCAGAACCCGCGCGGTGGAAAGCAGCCAGGTGATGCCGCCCGATGAGCGGTGTCAATGCTGTCTGAATCAAAGATTCATCCACAGGGGCGTGATAGCAGTGCCAAGCAAAAGGACGCACAAACAAATTAGGGGTCGGGTCTGTATAAAGGGTGTAGCGATAGCGCCGCCAACTGGCTGAGAACCGAGCGTGCCAGGTAGGTTCCACCTTTGCCGAAGCTCGAATTAAAATATCTTTTGCCAGTCGAGAGTTGAGAACACTTGCCCAGCGGTGAGCCGGAATTGGGCCGTGGGCATCAAAATGCGCTACTTGAGCAGCAGCGTGAACTCCTGCATCGGTTCTCCCAGCAGCGTGCAGCGTTACCGGGCGTTCCAGAACAGTCGATATTGCTGTTTCAATTTCTTCTTGTACTGTACGCTGGTTCGGCTGTCGCTGCCAACCGTGAAAGTTAGTGCCGAGGTATTGGATTACTAGAGCAACGCGCTGTATCGATTGGGGATTTTCGATTGGGGATTTTGGATTGTCAGTCATAAATCACAAATCTCCAACCCAAAATTGAATTAAACCAGTTCAACGATCGCCATTTCGGAATTGTCTCCTTGACGGGGGACAGTTCGCACTACGCGGGTGTAGCCGCCGTTGCGCGAGCCGTACCGTTCTTGGGCTGCTTCAAACAAGGCGTGTACTAACTGTTTGTCGTAGATAAAGCCCATAGCTTGCCGGCGAGCGGCCAATGAGCCATCTTTTGCCAGGGTAATCATTCTGTCCGCCTCTGGGCGCAGCGCTTTGGCGCGGGCGAGAGTGGTAGTAATTTTACCGTGGCGGATTAATTCGGTGGTCAGCGAGCGCAGCAGGGCGCGGCGCTGGTCAGCCGGTTTGTTGAGTTGGGGAACGCGACAGCGGTGACGCATAGCAGTTGGTAATTGGTAATTGGTAATTGGGTGCCGGGATAGTCCGCGAGTTTTGAGCGGTGATTTCTTTAACTTAAAAACTCACCTACTTAAAATTCAGAACTTTTTTACCCGTTACCCGTTGATTAACTTTTAGCTGATTTTTCCTGTGGCAAGGTAATGCCCAAGCGTTTTTGTAAAGCTTCAATCACTTCTTCTGCGGACTTCTGCCCGAAATTCTTGATCTCGAGCAAGTCTTCTTGGGTATAATCCAATAAGTCTGCAACTGAGTTGATCTGAGCCCGCTTGAGACAGTTGTAAGCCCGGACGGACAACTGCAATTCTTCGATCGGAATTTGGCTAGTAGGATCGGCTTCACCTGGATACTCTGGTTTGAGAGAATCTTGGGTGATGTCTTTGAGAGGTGAAAATAAATCTACCAGGATGTTGGCAGATTGACTCAAAGCTTCTTGAGGAGTCACGCTGCCATCAGTCCAGATTTCCATAATCAGCCGGTCTTTCTCGACTGTACCGCCTACCCGAGCATCTTCAACGCTGTAGTTGACTCTGCGAATCGGCATAAAGATGGCGTCAATTTGGAGGAAATCCAAAGCCGAGCCATCATCGCGACTGCGGTCTACTGCTCGGTATCCGATGCCTTTTTCAATTCTGAATTCCATTTCCAGAACTGAGCCGGGCGAGAGAGTTGCAATGTACTGGGATCGATCGATCAATTCCACCTCAGAGGGCAAATCGAATCGATCGGCCGTAACGGTGACGGGCCCCTCAATCCGCAACCTGCCGATTTGCGGCTGCTGAGAATGAGTTTTGAGGACGACCTCTTTCATGTTCAGGAGAATTTCTAGAACATCCTCACGTACCCCTTCGATCGTGGCAAACTCGTGATTGACGCCCGCGATTCGGACTGAAGTTACTGCCGTTCCTTCCAAATTTGACAGCAGAACTCGCCGAAGCGCATTCCCAACAGTTGTTCCTTGACCGCGATCGAGCGGTTCCAGGACAAATTTTCCGTACTGACTGCGGTCTTTGTCAGTGTTAGACTCTATACATTCAATTTGAAACTGCGCCACGGAGTGACCTCCCTTTTCCACTTTGGATTTTTGATTTTGGATTTTAGATTGCAGAGCATACCCCTGAACGGATTTCGGATTTTGGATGGACGGGGCAACAGTTAGAACCATTAGTTTTTGACTTTAAGCAGTTAGCCATTATCCAAAATCTAAAATCTAAAATCTCAAATCGTTTTAGACTCTACGCCGCTTGGGAGGGCGACAGCCGTTGTGAGGAATTGGGGTAACATCTCTAATCAGGGTGATTTCCAGTCCCGCCCCTTGCAGCGCCCGAATAGCAGTTTCTCGACCTGCTCCGGGTCCGCTCACCATTACTTCTATTTGGCGCATCCCTTGGTCATTGGCTCTGCGGGCAGCACTTTCTGCTGCTGTTTGAGCTGCAAAGGGAGTCCCCTTCTTAGCTCCTTTAAAACCGCTGGAACCTGCCGATGCCCAGGATATGACTTCGCCGTTGAGGTCGGTAATAGTTACAATCGTGTTGTTAAAGGTAGACTGGATGTAGCCTACCCCATTGGGTACATTCCGTTTCTGCTTTTTTGCACCAGATTTCTTGCCTGTTTGTGGTCGCGCCATATTAGTCTCTTTAACGTTTCTCTCAACTAATGTCCCGAAGCGCTAGGAGCCAGCAGCCCCCAGCGTATTTTTCCAAAAAAGATGTTACTTCTTGGAAGGTGCCTTTTTCTTGCCCGCAACTGTTCGGCGGACGCCACGACGGGTTCTGGCGTTGGTACGGGTTCGTTGTCCCCGCACCGGCAGACCCAAACGGTGACGCCGACCGCGATAAGTTCCGATGTCCATCAGGCGCTTGATGTTCATTGACTCCCAGCGCCGGAGGTCTCCTTCGATTTGGTATGTTGTTTCTACATGAGCCCGCAGAGCTGTCACGTCGGCCTCTGTTAAATCCTTGACGCGAGTGTCAGGATTTACGCCTGTTGCAGCGATAATTTTTTGGGCCCGCGACAAGCCTATTCCGTAAATGTATGTCAGACCTATTTCGACGCGCTTATCGCGTGGAAGGTCTACCCCGGCAATCCGTGCCACACTTTTTGTCTCCCTAGTTTTCCTGTTTGGCTACAATGTTCAATTAGGATGCACCTGCGTGCAGTGCCCAATCTTGCTTTTTTCTAACCTTGGCGTTGTTTGTGTTTCGGGTTAGTGCATATCACCATCACTCGACCGCGACGGCGGATGACGCGACATTTCTCACAAATTTTTTTGACAGATGCTCGAACTTTCATCTTTCTTCCTGCCTGGAGAACCCCGCTCTACCGGAGAGCAGGCACGCTGGGACTGCCCGTAGAGCGGTGGGAGGAGAGGCTGGGCAAGGTGTAGGCCTCTCCTCGATTAAATTGTATAAAGTGCGGGTTGTTTCATGAAGGAGCCCGCTTGCACCCACTCCCATTGCTGGGTAAAGTTCGCCTGCGCCAGAGTGTTGGCGAGCGATACTTTTACGGTGTAACAATGACTTAACCCGGTACACCGGTGGGTTGTTGACGCCCTTCTCGGCAACACTACAAACGTAGCATTATAGCATAAATTTGAAGCTTTTTACCAAATTCTCTCTAAATTAAACTTAGAATTAGTTTTTAGAAAGTTTTATCTAAGCCTATTTTTTCCGAAGGCGATAAGTAATCCTGCCTTTGGTCAAGTCATAGGGAGTCAATTCGACTTTGACGCGATCGCCAGGCAGAATTTTGATGTAGTTGCGGCGGATCTTGCCGGAAATGTGAGCCAGCACGTTAAACCCATTATCTAGGTCAACGCGAAACATCGCATTGGGCAGGGATTCCGTCACTGTCCCTTCCATTTCAATTAAATCTTGCTTAGACAATTTGGTATTTACCTCAACTCTACATTTGATTAACTAGGAGTGTCCCGCTGTTTGCCTCAAAGCCTATTTACTGGTAGGAGTCAAACGGGAAGGGGGGCAATAATTAGGGCGACTCGATCGACTTTTTGACTCAACCAACCGCTCGCTTTAGCTTTACTTGAGTAAAGTTGTGGCAATTAGTATGGAGTTCAATCCGGTCTCTAGCAACCCTCACAAAACCTGATAGCACAAAAAGCTCCTAGTTAACATATCTTAGCAAAAGCTTGTGAGTAACAAGCTGTATTGAGAGGGTTCAAGAGTCGATCGAGAGAACTTGTTGCAGTTCTGCTGTCACTAATTCCATCGCTCGATCGCCATCAACCGCAACTAATTGTTGACGGCCGCTGTAAAAATCAATCAAAGGCTCAGTTTGCTCGCGATAAACTTGCAATCGGCGGCGGATTGTCTCCTCATTATCATCCTGACGCCCCCGCGACAACAGGCGAGCCACCAAAACATTGTCAGGAACGTCCAAATTGACAGCTCTGAGAGCGCAGTCCTTTCCAGACGTACTTCCTTCAACATCGCAGAGCAGTTTGTCAAAAAAAGCTGCCTGGGCGACTGTGCGGGGAAAGCCGTCGAGAATCCAGCCAGCACGAGCATCTGGCTGATTCATACGTTCTTGCACGATATCCATCAATAACTCGTCAGGAACCAACTCTCCCCGATCCATGTAGGATTGTGCCTTTTGACCCAAGTCAGTTTTGGCAACTACGCAGGCGCGTAGGATGTCACCTGTAGAAATGTGGGGTATTTTCCAGAGAGCGGCTAAGAGCTGAGCCTGAGTTCCCTTTCCGGCCCCTGGAGGCCCCATAAAAATCAATTGCATTGCGATTACTTCACCATTCCTTCATATCGTTGGGAGATGACGTAAGTTTGAATTTGCTTAGCAGTTTCGATCGCCACACCTACTAGAATCAGTAGGGAAGTTGCGCCAAAACCTCTAAAAGTTTGCACGCCGATCGCGCTTTCTACAGCAGTTGGTACAATGGCCACCAGACCGAGAAAAATCGCTCCCAAGAAAGTCAAACGGTTCAAAACCTTCTCCACATAATCACTCGTTTTCTGACCCGGACGAATTCCAGGAATGCTGGCGCCCATTTTCTTCAAGTTCTGAGACATATCTACAGGGTTGACAATCAACGAAGCGTAGAAATAGCTGAAGAACAGAATCAAAGTCAGATAAAACAGCGCGTAAGCCCAAGGCGCCGGCCCGTTCGGACTCAAAACATTAGCAACTTGAACCAAAAACGGGTTATTGAGAGACTGAGCGAGGAAAGAAGGCACAATCAACACCGAAGATGCAAAAATAATCGGCATCACTCCGCCTTGATTCAAGCGCAGGGGCAGATAACTCCGGCTCTCCCGATAAACTTTGCGGCCGACTTGGCGGCGGGCCGAAATAATCGGAATGCGGCGAGTACCTTCCTGAACAAAAACAATCCCGACAATCGTCACCAAAAAGACCAGCAGCAGAACGACTACACGGCCGACAACTTGCGTGTCCCCACTTTGAGCCAATTCAAAAGTTTGTCCCAAAGAGCGCGGCAATACCGACACAATATTGATAAAAATCAGCAGCGAGGCTCCGTTCCCGATACCTCGCTCCGTCACCACTTCCGATATCCACATTACAAACATTGAGCCGGCTGTCAGAGCCAAAGCAGTTTGTGCTATGAATAAAGGCGATGGAGATTGAGCAAAAGGGCTGACCCAAATCGCAATGCCAATACTTTGCAGAATTGCCCAGCCCAAAGAAACGTAGCGAGTAATTTGAGAAATCTTGCGTCGCCCTGCTTCTCCTTCATTTTTCTGCAAGTCTTCTAAGCTTGGCAGAGCCGCCGTTAGAAGTTGCACAATAATTGAAGCATTAATGTAGGGCAAAATCCCCAGCGCGAAAATCCCCAAAGCTGACAAGCCGCCTCCTGAGAACAAATCCAAAAAGCCAATTAAAGGGCTATTTTGGACGTTTTGGGCAAAGGCGACTCGATCGATGCCGGGGACTGGCAAGTGGACACCCAGGCGTACTAAAATCAGTAAGCCAAGGGTTACGAGGATTCGGCCTCGTAAACCAGCAGCTTGAGCCATCTGCATGAACGTCTCTTGTGCAGTTGGCGCTTTTTCTCTACTAACGTCCATAGTTACGATTTTGGATTTTAGATTTGGGATTTTCGACTAAATCATTTTCTGATAGCAAGCTTGAGGATTTGAGATTTGGACAGACTCTCAAACCTCAAAATCTTCACGCAACTAATTCGCAACTTCCGCCTGCAGCTTCAATTTTGGCGCGAGCACCTGCGGTAAAAGCCGAGGCGCGCACTTGCAAGGGTACATTCAGTTCACCATCTCCTAAGATTTTCAGCGGCCCATCGTCTGTGGTGACAATTTTTGCTTGGATCAAAGAGGTGAGAGTAACTTCGGTGTTTGCTGGCAGCGATGCTAATTTACTTACATTAATGGTAGTGTACTCTTTCCGGTTCACTAGAGGGAAGCTTTTCAACTTGGGGAGACGGCGGTAGAGAGGATTTTGACCTCCTTCAAAACCGGGTCTAGTGCCGCTACCGGCTCTAGATTTTTGACCGCGCATCCCTTTGCCGGAGCTCGCGCCTTGACCGGCAGAAATACCTCTGCCCAAGCGTCGGGGGCGCTTTTGGGAGCCTGCTTTGGGTCGGGCGTCTTGCAATCTCATAGTTTTAGTAATTGGTAATTGGTAATTGGTATTTAGAGAGGGGGTACGCAGTAGTTTTGAGTGCGTGAGTTTTAAGTTGCGGATTTTTTTATTTTCACCGCAAGCACTTAACACTCAAAACTTACAGTTTCCCATTCTCGCGTGCCCTAACCGTAGAGATTTTCTACTGGAATTCCGCGCTCTTGAGCAACTTCGGACAAGGTGCGGAGGGTGGAGAGGGCATTGACTGCGGCTCGGGCGTTGTTTAAGGGATTTCCAGAACCTAGCTGTTTGGCTAAGATATTGCGGACTCCTGCTAGTTCGAGAACAGTTCGCACTGCTCCCCCTGCAATTACCCCGGTTCCTGGAGCGGCCGGCCGCATCATGACTTTAGCTCCGCCACCATCACCGTTGATGGGGTGAGGGATGGAGTTAGATTTGGTGAGGGGGACTTCAATTAGGTGCTTTTTGCCGTCAGCGACGCCTTTTTTAACGGCACCGATTACGTCGCTAGCTTTGCCGACTCCTACTCCAACTTGACCGCGTTCGTTGCCAATAATGACTATGGCGCGGAAGCTGAGTTTTTTACCACCTTTGACTACTTTGGTAACGCGCCGAATCTGAACAACCCGTTCTTGCCATTCGGATTCTTTTTCGCGCCCTTTGTTGTTGCTGCTGCTTTTTTTCTTGTTGCGCTGTTCTTTTTGTTCTGCCATAGTTTTGTTCTTTGGGAATTGGGGATTAGTAACTGGTAGTTGGAAATGAGAAATTAACAATTAGGAATTAAGAATTTTGTTGTATATTCCTTCTTCCTTCTTCCTTCTTCCTTCTTCCTTCTTCCTTCTTCCTAAAAGTCTAACCCCGCTTCGCGAGCTGCTTCTGCGAGGGCTTTGACACGACCGTGATAGAGGTTGCCCCCGCGATCGAATACGACTTTGACTATGCCAGCGCTGGAACAGCGTTTGGCAATCAACTGACCGACTTGCACGCTCGCGGAGCAGTTGCCGCCAGAACTGAGAGTTGACTTCAATTCGGGATCGAGGGTTGACGCGGCGGCCAAAGTGTGCTGGGCGGTGTCGTCGATTACTTGAGCGTAGATGTGCTGCTCTGAGCGAAATACCGCTAGTCTGGGACGTTCGGAGGTGCCGAACACCTTGCGCCGAACGCGGCGGTGTCTGCGCTGGACTGATTCTTTGCGAGTAAGCTTCATTGTTACTTCTTACCTGTTTTGCCTGTTTTACCAGCTTTGCGCCGGACGACTTCGCCGCTGTAGCGAATGCCTTTGCCCTTATAGACTTCGGGCGGACGCACCGCGCGGATGCGGGCTGCTGTATTGCCTACGAGTTCTTTGTCAATGCCAGAGACGATGACGTTGGTGTTGCCTTCCACTGCCATTGTGATGCCTTCTGGAGGGGGCATTTCAACGGGTTTGCTGTAACCGACGTTTAAAATCAGGTTCCGTCCTTGAACCTGTGCCCGATAACCAGTGCCGATAATTTCGAGACGCCGCTGAAAACCTTGAGATACACCTTCGACCATGTTGGCGACTAGGGTGCGGCACAAGCCGTGCAGTTGTCTGGCGACGCGAGATTCGTCTCGGCGGGTAACGAGTAAAGTCTCGCCTTCAATTCCCATGAGGATTTCGGCTGGGATAACTCGGGAAAGTTCACCTTTAGGGCCTTTGACGGCTACTTTTTGACCGTCTAGGGTGACGGTGACTTTCGTGGGGATGCTAATCGGACGCTTGCCAATTCGCGACATAGTTTTTTGTCCTTTGTTTTTAGTTATTAGTCCTTGATTATTAGTGCTTAGTTATTAGTCCTTAGTGATTGATTTTTGAGTCTGTTGCCAACGACCAGTGACTAATGACTAATGACTAATGACTACCAAACATAACAAAGCACTTCACCGCCCAAACCTTGGCGTCGAGCTTCTCTATCCGTCATAATGCCGCTGGAGGTGGAAATAATGGCAATGCCAATTCCGCCTAATACTCTGGGCAATTCTTTACGGTTCGAGTAAACGCGCAGTCCTGGTTTGCTGACTCGCTTAAGTGCCGTGATAATGGGCTTGCGAGTTTTACCTTTGTACTTTAGAGAAAGCACTAAATGTCGCTTGACCCCTTCTTCTGCTTCTTCAAATTCGCCGATGAAGCCTTCACTTTTGAGGACTTGGGCGATGCTGCGGGTCATTTTTGTAGCTGGAATTTGCGTTGTTTGGTGGCGCGCCATGCAAGAATTGCGAATGCGCGTCAACATATCTGCTATGGTATCGTTAGCTGCCATCTTTTGCTTCTTACTCTAGTGCTTAGTTGTCCCGGAACGGCATTCCCATTTCTTTAAGCAAGGCGCGTCCTTCTTCGTCGGTGTTTGCTGTGGTGATAATTGAAATGTCCATGCCTCGAATTTGATCGATGCGGTCATATTCTATTTCTGGAAAAATTAGCTGTTCTCTCAGACCCAAGCTGTAGTTGCCGCGCCCGTCGAAGCTTTTGGGGCTGATGCCGCGGAAGTCGCGGATGCGGGGAAGTGCGAGGTTGATCAGCCGATCGAGAAAATCGTACATCCGATCGCCGCGCAGCGTCACCATAACGCCGACGGGTACTCCTTTGCGGATTTTGAAGCCTGCGATCGCTTTTTTCGCCCGCGTCACCACTGGTTTTTGACCGGTGATGATGCCAATTTCGTTGATCGACGAATCCAGTGCCTTAGCGTTTTGAGATGCTTCTCCCAAACCGCGGTTCACTGTGACTTTGACGAGTTTGGGAACCTGATGGATATTAGTATATTTAAACTGATCCATCAGTGTGGGAACGATTTTTCCTTGATAAAGAACCTTGAGTTTGTCCGGCATAGTTTTTGTGTTTCGTTAACTGTCCCTGGGCTTGGTCAGGGAATTATTAGTTGTCAGTTGTCCGTTGTCAGTTGACTGTTGTCAGTTGCGGTGCCCTGAGCGTAGTCGAAGAGTCCGTTGACTGTTGTCAGGAAAGCATTTGTCTAATGACTAATGACTAATGACTAATGACTGCTGACTAATTATCGATGATTTCTCCAGTTTTTTTGAGCTGTCGCAGTTTCCGGCCGTCTTCGCTAAATGTATAGCAAACGCGGCTAGCTATTTTTTCTTTTTCGGAATAGTGCATGACATTTGAGCTGTGAATGGGAGCCTCAAACGTGAGTATTTTCCCGGACTCTCCCTCTTGCTGGGGCTTGACGTGCTTTGTTCTGATGTTTACACCTTTAACAATTACTTTGCTGACTTTAGGATATGTCTTTAAGATTTCTCCGACTTTTCCTTTCTCTTTGCCAGTAATTATTTGCACGGTATCGCCTGCTTTGACGTGCATTTTGTAGCGCTGCGGCTCGCTAGTTGGTTTACCCTTTTTTCCGTACATTTTAAAGTACCTCCGGGGCTAAGGAAACGATTTTAGTAAAGTTTTTGTCGCGCAATTCGCGGGCGACGGGGCCGAAGACGCGAGTGCCTTTGGGGTTGCCGTCTACGTTGATAATAACGGCGGCGTTATCGTCAAAACGAATGCTCATGCCGCTGTCGCGACGCAAACCTTTGCGGGTTCTGACAATGACAGCCCGAACGACATCTGATTTTTTGACAGCCATATTGGGGATGGCGTCTTTGACGACGGCAATGATGACATCGCCGACTCCGCCGTAGCGACGGTTGCCGCCTCCCAATACGCGGATGCACATCAGTTTGCGGGCTCCGCTATTGTCGGCGACATTGAGGTATGTCTGGGGTTGAATCATGGTGATTGTTGACTGTTAACTGTTGACTGTTAACTGTTGACTGTTAACTGTTGACTGTTGACGACTAATTGATTAATTAAGTACCGATCGGGCGAGCGCGAGATCGCAATTAACTGTTAGCCGTTTTTTGTCCCGAAAATCTCAGCAACCGTCCAACGTTTGGTTTTGCTCAGTGGTCGAGTTTCAGTGATGCGGACGCGATCGCCGGATTTGCACTGATTTTCTTCGTCGTGAGCTTTGTACCGCTTGGTGCGGACTACGATTTTGCCGTATTTGGTGTGGGAGGAGCGGTTTTCGATTGCTACCACGACGGTTTTATCCATCTTGTCGCTGACTACTACGCCAACTCGTTCTTTAATTGCCATAGCTACCTATTTTTGTTGTGCAATTGACTTTTTTTTAGCTACTGTGCGAGCAGAGGCTAGGCTGCTGCTCACTCTGGGCTGACTTCTGGGCTGGAAGCAGAATCGGCAGTTTCTTTAGCGGCTGATTTTTCTGCCGCTTCTTTCTCAGCAACGATTTGGCGCTCGCGTTCAACTGTCATCAATTGAGCTAGCCGGTGTTTGGCGTGCTTGAACAGGTGAGGCTTTTCCATGCGGCCGGTAGCTTGCTGGAGCCGCAATTCCATTAGTTGGCGCTTGACGGCTAAAATTTGCTCTGCTACAGCAGCATCGCTTAATTCTCTAGCTTCTTTAATCTTGGTCAAAGACATAATTGTGTGCTTTCTCGTTAGCGAGCGGTATGACAGAAGACATAATTGTCTCTTAGGCTGAAGGTCGAAGGAAAGAAAAGTTATGAAAGCCAGATTTTAAAATGCTGTAGCCGTTTAAAATGCTGATTAATACAGACCTAATTCTACCTTCGCTCTTCGCTATGACTGGCCTTCTTCGCGAGTGATGAACTTGGTTTTAATTGGTAATTTGAAAGATGCCAAACGCATGGCTTCGCGGGCAGTTTCTTCAGTTACGCCGCCAATTTCAAACATTACCCTGCCTGGTTTGACCACGGCAACCCAAAACTCTGGTGAGCCTTTACCAGAACCCATCCGGGTTTCTGCGGCGCGCTCGGTGACAGGTTTGTCGGGAAAAATGCGAATCCAGATTTTGCCACCCCGACGGATATAGCGGGTCATGGCACGCCGTCCGGCTTCTATTTGGCGGGAAGTAATCCAGGCGGGTTCGATGGCTTGGAGCGCGAAGTCGCCAAAGCTAACTGTATTGCCGCGGGTGGCAATACCGCTCATTCGCCCGCGCTGTTGTTTGCGGAATTTCGTTCTTTTAGGGCTTAACATGGCGAAAGGGAGTTGGGTAATTGGTAATTGGTAATTGCTAATTGGTGATTGCTAATTGCTAATTGGTTTGGAACAACTGACACTTAACAAGTGACAACTAACAGTTAACAATTAGCTAGCCTTCGTTCGATCGATCTTCAAAGTTCTGGCGGCGGCGCTTTTGTTTGGTACGGGGCACTGCTGCATTTGGTGCAGCCTCTTGTTCCTGTCCGGGAATAATTTCGCCTTTGAAAACCCAAACTTTAATGCCCAGAATACCGTAGATGGTTTGAGCAGTGCAGTAGGAGTAGTCGATGTCTGCCCGCAGCGTGTGCAAGGGGACTCTTCCTTCGCGCGTCCATTCGGTACGGGCAATTTCTGCACCGTTGAGGCGTCCGCTGACTTGAATTTTGATGCCTTGGATGCCGACTTTTTGGGCGCGGGTGATTGCTTGGCGGACTACTCGGCGGAAGGATACGCGCCGTTCTAGTTGCTGAGCGATGTATTCTGCGATCAGTGTGGCATCGGCGTCTACTCGCTGAACTTCGACGACGTTGATGCGGATTTGGCGGTTGCTACCGAGTTGCTGCTGCAAACCGACGCGCAAGGTTTCGATGCCTGCTCCGCCGCGGCCTACGACAACGCCTGGTCGGGCGGTGAAGACTTCTAGGTCGATTTGATCGGCTTTCCGCTCAATTTTGACCGAGGAAATCCCAGCATTGCTGAGGGTTTTACGAACGTACTTGCGAATTTTATAGTCTTCTTGCAAGAGTTCTGGATAGTTTTTGGGATCGGCAAACCAGCGAGAGCGGTGCTCTTGGGTAATGCCGAGGCGAAAACCAATTGGATGTATTTTTTGGCCCATAATAGTTGATGAGTTAATTGGTAATTGGTAATTGGTAATTGGTAATTGGTAATTGGTGATTACCCATTTTTTTCAACTTTAAGCTGTTTATTACCTCTTACGTTTTTCCCTGGTTTAGTTTTCTACGAGCGGAGCTACTACTACGGTAATGTGACAGGTTGGCTTGCGGATTTGGTAGGCGCGACCTTGAGCGCGGGGTCTAAAGCGTTTGAGGACTGGGCCTTGGTCTGCGTAAGCTTGAGACACTACTAGCTTGGATTTATCCAATCCTGCGTTGTGTTCGGCGTTGGCTACTGCCGATCGCAAAACTTTGACGATTGGTTCGCAGGCGCGGTAGGGCATGAATTCGAGTAAAATCAGCGCTTCTTGATAGCTTTTGCCGCGAATTTGGTCGAGGACTCGGCGCACTTTGAAGGGGGATGTTCTGATGTAACGGGCGATCGCCTTAATTTCGGATGTGGTATCTATAGCCATTTCGATTTCGGTAATTGGTAATTGGTAATTGGGCAAAAGGTAATTGGTAATTGGTAATTTTTTTTCCGACTACCTATTACCTGTCACCTAATTCGGCTATCTTTTCGCCTTTTTATCACCACTTTTCGCGTGACCTCTAAAGGTGCGAGTGGGGGAAAATTCTCCGAGTTTGTGACCTACCATTTGGTCGGTGAGGTAGACTGGTACGTGCTGTCTGCCGTTGTGAACGGCGATCGTGTGACCTACCATTTGGGGCAGGATTGTGGAAGAGCGCGACCAAGTTTTAATTACTTGTTTTTGGCCGGCGGCGTTGAGTTTTTCGATTTTTGTCATCAGATGATCTGCGACAAACGGGCCTTTTTTTAGCGATCGAGACATGATTTTTTTAGTAATTCAGGAGTCATTAGTCAGAATTAAGCAGTCATTGGTCATCAGTCCTCAGTCATTAGTTAGCAGTTAATAACTAAGCACTGAAGACTGCTGACTGATTGACTAGCTTTGTCTGCCGCCCTTGCCGCGCTTGGAAGCTTTGCGGCGGCGCCGGACGATTAAAGCGTCGCTGCGCTTGTTTTTGCGTCGAGTTTTTGCACCCAATGCTGGTTTACCCCAAGGAGTGACAGGCCCCGGACGCCCAATAGGAGCTCTGCCTTCGCCACCGCCGTGCGGGTGGTCTACCGGGTTCATGACGCTACCGCGAACGGTGGGTCTGCGACCTTTCCAGCGGGTGCGACCTGCTTTGCCGAGGCTGATGTTTCTGGCGTCGGTGTTGCCGACTTGACCGATGGTGGCGTAGCAGTCGGCGCGGACTTTGCGCTGTTCGCCGGATGGCAGTTTGAGGGTGACGTAGCTACCTTCTTTTGCCATTAGCTGAGCGCTGGAGCCGGCGGAGCGAACGATTTGTCCGCCTTTTCCGGGTACTAGCTCGACGTTGTGGATGCTGGTACCGAGGGGAATGTTCTTCAGGGGGAGGGCGTTGCCGATTTCGATCGGCGCGTCTGGGCCTGAGACAATTACTGTACCGACGTTTAAGTTGAGCGGGTGCAGGATGTACCGTTTTTCGCCGTCTTTGTAGAACAGGAGGGCGATGCGGGCGTTGCGATTGGGGTCGTATTCGATCGCCTTGACAGTAGCGGGAATGCTGTGTTTGTCGCGGCGGAAGTCGATGTCTCTATACAGCCGTTTGTGACCGCCTCCCCGGTGGCGGCAGGTGATGACGCCTCGGTTGTTGCGGCCTTGTTTGGTGTGCTTATTACTGGTTAGAGACTTTTCTGGCTCTGATCTGGTAATTTCAGCGAAGTCCGAGACGGTCTGTTCTCGGGTGCTGGAGGTATAAGGTCGGTAAGAACGGATGCCCATAATCGATCTATTTTAGATTTTGGATTTTGGATTTTGGATTTGACGTTTATCGATTTTAGATTTTAGGTTGAAGATTGGCGATATTTGGTTAACTTACGAGTTTTCTGGTTCGAGAATTTCCACCAGTTAACCGCAATTTAAAATCTAAAATCTAAAATCTAAAATCCAAAATCGTCTAGACTTCTGGGAATAGGAGTTTGCGGATCGAGTCTCCGTCTGTCAGAGTTACGGTTGCTCGCTTGTAACAAGGTTTAAAGCCGACGAATTTGCCAACTCGACGCTTTTTGCGCGGCGGGTTTTGGGTGTTGACGCCGATGACTTTGACCTTAAATAGTTCTTCGATTGCAGCTTTGATTTGAGGCTTGGTCGCTTTGGGGGCTACGTCGAATGTGAATTGATTTAATTCCATCATTCGGGTAGCTTTCTCGGTGAGAATCGGACGCTGGATCAAATCTGCGTAGTCGCGGGGGTCGATTTTACTCACCGTAAATCTCCTGAATTTTAGCTATGGCTGTAGATGTGACGATAATTTTGTCAGCCGCGAGAACGTCGTAAACATTCAGGGAAGTTGCCAAGATGACGTTTACTAATTCGATGTTGCGTCCTGATAAGTAGACGTTTGGTTGCGGTTCTGGCAAGATTAACAGAACTTTTGTATCGGGTTCGATGCCCCAGCGGCCGATCGCACTCAGCAATTCTTTGCTTTTGGGTCTCGGAAATTGCTCTGCAAATTCTTCAACCACAATGATGTCTTCGGTGCGACTTTGGAATGCTGTCCGCAAAGCGAGACGGCGTTCCTTTTTGTTCATTTTGACTTCAAAGTCTCTCGGTTTTGGCCCGAAGATGACACCGCCGCCCCGCCACAGCGGAGAACGGATTGAACCTGCTCTGGCTCTGCCGGTGCCTTTTTGACGCCAGGGTTTGCGGCCACCGCCTCGGACTTCCGATCGAGTTTTGGTGCAAGCATTTCCTTGACGAGCGTTATTCAGTTGCCGCGTCAATGCTCTGTGAACGATGTGAGACGCATTTTCTTCTTTGGCTACGCGCAGTTCTAAAGTTGTTTCCCCAACTTCTTCGCCTTGCCAATTTCGTACTACACAGTTAACCATATCTTTTGTCCTTTGTCTGTTGTTAGTTGTCTGTTGTTAGTTGTCTGTTGTCTGTTGTCTGTCGTCTGTTGTCTGTTCTCAGGTCTTAGTTTTCAGCTCTTAGTTTTCAGCTTTTAGTTCTTAGTTATTGCTTGCTACTAGGCCAACCACTATCTACTGACTGCTGACTACTGACTACTTACTACTGACTAACGTCCTACTTTTTTCTCAGGCACAACATTGACTAAGGCGCCAGCTTTGCCGGGAACTGCTCCCTTAATTAGCAGCAAATTCTGCTCTGTATCCACCCGGACAATTGTTAGTTTGCGGACGGTGACTTGAACGTTGCCCATACGTCCTGCCATTCTTTTCCCGGGATAAACGCGACCAGGAGTAGTTCCAGGCCCGATCGATCCAGGCTCTCGGTGGTTCTTGGAACCGTGAGACATGGGGCCTCGTTTAAAGTTGTGGCGCTTTTGAAAACCTGCAAAACCTTTACCGATGCTTGTACCGATGACATCTACTATTTGTCCCGGTGTAAAGGTATCTGCTTTTAGTTGTTGACCTAATTCAAATGAACTGGTGTCTTCCAATCGGTATTCCTGCAAGTGGCGCAGTGGATTCGCCCCCGACTTGGCAAGGTGTCCTAGTTCTGGCTTGTTGAGAGCCTTTGGTTTGACTTCGTTGTATCCAACTTGAACGGCACCGTAGCCGTCAGTTTGTTTTGTTTTGATTTGAGTTACTGTACAAGGCCCTGCTTGTATGACGGTGACGGGGATGGCTCTCCCTTCGGCGTCAAACACTTGAGTCATGCCTAGTTTAGTGCCAAGAATGCCTACAGACACGGATTTTCTTCCTTTTATTTACGCAAGAGGTTTCGGATTGCGAAATTTACGTCAATCCGCTTGCTCTTGTGCAGAAACATTTATTTCAGTGTTCCTGCAATTAACTGTTATCAACCAACAGCCTTCCTCGGTGTTTAAAATTTGAGTTTTAAATTTGGGAGCGAGCTTGTGGAAGTCTTGCAAGGGTTGAGATTCGCGGCTTTTTACCGGCTTTATCTCCGAGTTTTGTCTCGGTCTTGCTTGTTTGTGCCAGGACTTGAGCAGCAAACCACTCAGTATCCTTTACGGCGACAATTCACAATAGTACATGAAGTGTTTGCCATTTGTCAAGGCCGCGATGAGAATTTTTCGCCTCAACTTTAGGATTTATAATATTTCCAGCTCGCAAGCAGCGATCGACCAAATTTTGATACAGCAGGAAACACAAATTTATGGGACTGATTACGACGGGATCTGATCTGATTCGGGATTTGGAAAAGTCGGGGTCGCTGGCCCTGTACGTTCCTTTAGAGGGAGGATTTGAGGGGCGCTACCTCCGCAGGCTGAGGGCTGCAGGTTACGGGGCGCACACTATTTCGGCGCGGGGTTTGGGTGATTTGGCGATGTATTTGACGGGGGTTCACGGGGTGCGGCCGCCGCATTTGGGCAAGAAAACTACTGGCAATGAATCGGCTGTGGGTTATACGTACTTCGTGCCGCCGATGTTGAAAACTCAATTAGACAATTTGCCGCCGAAAGCAAAAGGACTGGTGCTGTGGATTATTGAAGGGCAGATTTTGTCGAGTCAGGAGATTGAGTATTTGACTGTTTTGCCGACGTTAGAACCGCGAGTTAAAATAGCAGTTGAGATGGGGGGCGATCGAGCTTTTAGCTGGAAGCCGCTTAAAGATGCTTTAGTTGCTGCTTAAATTCCGGTATTTGCGATCGCAAATCAACTAAAAAACGCAGCGAGCAACTAAAGCTCAACAGCTTCTGCTCGCTGGTTTTGATATTTTTGGGAACAACTTAATTAACAGGAAAAATCTTATGCTTCAGAACCGCGATTATACCATCATTATTGACAAAAGCGGCAGTATTGTAAAACTTCATTGAGTTTATAAGCAATTATAAACAATAATGGTATTATATTGTTGTGAGTGTTGAATAAGGAATACGCATAGCCCAAAAAACGCAAGTCTCAAATGCAACTAACAGAGAGGCACATCATTAAATCAACGTCACACCGTTTCGCCCAAATAGACGAACTAGCTTTCAAGTCCAAAAACCTCTACAATGCCGCCAATTACGTCATTCGTCAGAGCTTTATTTATGGATGGGGTTATGTCAACTACAACGAATTGAACCGATTGATGAAGTCTCATGAAGCATACAAGGATTTGCCTGCTAAAGTAAGCCAGCAACTTTTGATGGTGTTAGACAAAAATTGGAAATCGTTTTTTGAAGCCGTTAAAGCTTACAAAGTTGATTCTTCAAAATTCACGGGTAGCCCAAAACGGCCGTTGTACAAAGATAAAGTTAAAGGGCGAAACCTTCTCGTTTACACGATTCAAGCGATTAGCAGCAAACAGTTGAAGAAAGGAATTATCAAGCTTTCCGGCACTGAACTTTTAATTAAAACCAAACTAAATCCCACCCAGATTTGTCAAGTTAGACTGGTTCCGAAATGTGATTCCTATGTAATTGAGGTGATTTATGATGAGCCGGAGTCCACCGTCAATAACGCTACTTCTATAGCTAGTATTGATTTGGGACTGGATAATTTAGTGGCGTTAACTTCAAATCAGCCGGGATTTATCCCTTTGTTGATTAACGGGCGACCATTAAAATCGATTAACCAGTTCTATAACAAACGCAAATCCCGATTACAATCCCAGTTAAAAGGGCATCGTCAAACCTCACCCAGGATGCAGCGCTTAACTCGCTGGAGCCATCAAAAAGTTGACAATTACTTACATCATGCCAGCCGCCTAATTATTGACATTTTAACTGCCAAGCAGATTGGGACGCTAGTAATTGGCAAGAATGCACAGTGGAAAACTGGAATTGATCTAGGGAAGCAAACCAACCAAAACTTTGTCAGTATCCCCTGGGGGGGTGACAACCCACCCCAAACCCATAGCTAGTAAGGATTGAGGCAACTTGTGGTAAAAAAAGATAGGCA